>NZ_JBKHKJ010000003.1:0-257736 GCF_046546515.1 Parasediminibacterium schistidii
CGAGACATCAGTGCAACAACAGTTTATCAAGCAATAATTATTGTTCAATAATACAAAATGCCCTGCCCCCTATTTGGGAGTGGGGCATTTTTATAAATTCCATTCTTCTTAGATATTGCATACTGATGTGCTTTCAGGTCAATTGCTTTAACCCGGATTTTGCAGTTGAAATCTATTGCAAGCCACAAATACTTCAAACACAAGCATTTGCTTGATTTTTTGGCCTTGCCATAGTACACTATGTTTTCGACCAAAAATTCGGCTCAAATACTTGTCTTTATTGCATTTGAGCCTTTCTTAACGAAGTCAACTGCAAAATCCGGGTTTAATCATTTAATTTTCGGTATAACATGAAAAAGATAACAATTTTCGCCATTTTATTTATTTCAATAACCTTCTCTTCCCAAGGGCAAGACGTGGGTAAATGGAGGGCAGGTAGTCCTTTTAAATTAACCGGGGGCGTATATACTTTAACTTGCTTTGTATCGAGGCCTGATGAAGAATGGGCTTATGATGCTAAAATAAAGAAGTTGAATGTGTTGAAAGAAAACCAGGAATGGATTAAAACGCAAGCGTTGAAATATGGGTTTAGTGTGGATTTTAGCGAGAGCGGGCATTTGGGTTTAAAAGAAGACATAAAGCTGCCTTCTATTGAAAGCGGCACAGGCTCGGGTAAAGAACCCGTAAATTTAGTATCCCAAGTACTCTATAAGGCTGGGTATAAAAGCACTTTAGATTTGTTTGACTGGGTGAAGCACCATACAAAAGCGGAAAACCTGCAAGTGATTATTTTTGCAAAAGGTCAGGGAAGGGGGTATTCGATGGCTTCGAGCAGCGCCATGAACAAGGAAAAATATTTTGTTGAAGGTACTGTTTTGTACGAAACATCTACTTCAGGTAAGGAGTCGTCCACATCCGCAATTGCACATGAGATATTGCATTTATATGGTGCATGGGACTTGTATAAAACATTTTGCCAAACAGCAGAAAATGAAAAGAAAGCCAGAGAGTTGTTCCCTAACTCGGTAATGCTAAAAGTTTCTAATAACCTTAATAGCTTGGAAGTAGATAAAGTAACGGCCTGGCGCATTGAATGGAACAATGAACCCGAAGAATGGTACGAATCGTTCCGTGGGGATTGCAGGCAGTGACACTATTTTTACTCCTGCCCTATTCTTAGTGCTTCTTCGTGTCTTTGTGGCTTCTTGGAAAAATAAATAGGGTGGACATAAAAAAACCCCATGCAATAAAGCACGGGGCCATTAAAAACACACAAACACAAAACTATAAAATTGTAATTTCTTTAGGCAAAACCTTTACTTCTTCTTTTTTAGGAAGCAATAGTTTTAAAATCCCGTTTTCATATTTTGCTTGAATATTTTCGCCATCAATCTTGTCGTCCAAGCTAAAGCTGCGTTTAAAGCTTTCATGGCTAAACTCGCGCCTAATGGTTTTGTAATCCTTTTCTTCAGTTTCTTCTTTCTTTTCAAAACTGATTGTCAACAAGCCATTTTCTACGTTTACTTTAAAGTCTTCCTTATTCCTGCCAGGTGCATTCAATTCTAAATGGTACCCATCAGTGCTTTCATGGATGTTAACCGCAGGGATAGAAGTGTTTGTGTGCAAGTCTTTCCCCCAGCCTGCTGGGAAAGTGTTGAAAATTTCATCAAACAAGTAGTTGATGCTTCTTGGGCTGTGCTTTACTAGTGTCATAACTGATGTTTTTTATTTGTTTTTTAAAAATTGTTTTCTGATAACATACATTACAATTGCTGTTCCAAGACAATTTTTAAACCAAAAAACAGACTTTATGTCGCTTTTACTAAACAATTGATGACATTAAGACACTTTCGATACTCGAAAAAAGGCAAATTGGCTCTTTATAGAAGAAAACTAATGTGCTGCTTTACCGTATTTTTGCACTTTAAATAAAACAATAGAAAATGTACCCAGCAGAAATAGTATTGCCCATGAAGGCAGAATTGACAGAGAATGGTTTTGAAGATATGAATACAGCCACCTTGGTTAGTGATACCATTAAACAAGAAGGCACAACACTAGTAGTCATCAATTCTGTATGTGGCTGCGCAGCAGGTGCTTGCAGGCCAGGCGTGCTAATGGCTGTAAACAACGCAACTAAGAAACCCGATCATTTAGGAACCAGCTTTGCAGGTTTTGACGTGGAAGCAGTAAACAAAGTGCGTGAATTGCTATTGCCTTACCCACCATCTTCACCAGCTATTGCCTTGTTTAAAGACGGCAACTTGGTAAGCATGGTAGAGCGCCACCAAATTGAAGGCCGCCCAGCACAAGTAATTGCCCATCACCTGATTAGCGAGTTTGAAAAATATTGCAATTAGCCTGTGATTAGCCACTTAGGCACAAAGAAGTTAATTTATCTGTAAAGCCCCACCCTAAAGTGGGGCTTTTGCACATTTATTCCTTTCATGGTTGATGGCAACTGCCGTTTATTATTTATCATTGCAAACTTTTCTACCACGCCAAAGGTTTATTTATAATTTATTGATATGTACCCTAATTTATACTATGCGTTCAAGGACTTGTTTGGTTTGCAATGGCCATTCTTGAAATTAGTCAACTCGTTTGGCTTTTTCGTGGCTATATGCTTCCTTACGGCTGCATGGTTGGTGAATCTGGAACTAAAACGAAAACAACAACAAGGCTTCTTAACCTATACCGAAGAAAAAATAATGGTGGGTGCACCTGCTTCTATTGCAGATTTGCTGGTAAATTTTTTGTTAGGGTTTGTATTTGGATATAAAATTATTGCGGCATTTGTAATGCCCACTGTTTTGAACGACCCTCAATCGTTCATCCTTTCTTCACAAGGAAATTGGCCTATTGGGTTGCTTGTTGGTGGCCTATTTGCAAGCCTAAAATGGTGGGAAAAAAACAAAGAAAAACTAGCCAACCCCGAGCAAAGGGTTATAAGGATATGGCCAAACGACCGTGTGGGCGATATGGTTATTTACGCAGCCGTTTTTGGCTTTGCTGGCGCAAAAATATTCCACAACCTAGAAAACTGGGGCGATTTTATCAAAAACCCCATTGATGCATTGATTTCTTTTAGTGGGCTTACCTTTTATGGAGGGTTAATATGTGCAGGTGCAGCTATTATTTTCTTTGCAAAAAAACACAAGATTATTATCATCCATTTGGCAGACGCATTTTGCCCAGCTTTGATGCTTGGCTATGCCATAGGCCGCATAGGCTGCCAAGTGAGCGGCGATGGCGATTGGGGCATTTTGAACAGCAGCTACATTTCTGCACCCACTGGGCAATTAATAGAAGCTAACCCTTATGATTTCCAGAAAGCTTTGGCACACAATTCAGACTTTTATACAAGCCAATTTAAAACACTAGATGCAGTACACCACATATCAGTACAGCCGTTCTGGCATTTACCCAACTGGTTGTTTGCCTACAACTACCCGCACAATGTGATCAGTGAGGGCGTAAGGGTTGCAGGCTGCGATGCCCAGCAATATTGCAGCCAACTGCCCATTGCAGTTTTTCCTACTGCTTTGTACGAGATTATTATGTGTACTACCCTGTTTTTTATCTTATGGTCATTGCGTAAGAAAATAAAAACGCCTGGCGTAATCACTGGTATTTACCTGATACTGAACGGCACAGAACGTTTTTTTATTGAAAAAATAAGGGTGAACACCAAATACGAGAGTCTCCCCTTCCAGCCAACACAAGCAGAGCTTATTTCTTTTTTATTGATTATAGCAGGGATATTTTTGTTAGTAAAAGTATCTAACAAGAAAACTGTGAAAACAGTCCCAAGTACGGCCTCGTAGGGGCAGAAAATCTCCTGCCCCTACATCTAAACTTACTATGCTTAACCACTCTATAAACTTATCAAAGTATTTCTTGGGTGCTGTGTAATTATTTCCCCACATTTTAGGTATTTAACTGACCTTGCGCAGACTTATACACAAAGTCAATGTATACAATGGTTGCAGAAGCATTAATGTAGTTTTCATAATCACCTAAAACCCTTGATAAACATACAATTTTTTATAAAGATGCAAAACATCAGTAATTCAGACTTTTTCCCACCATGGGGGCATTTTGGGGCACTCATGGTGGCATATTTCCCCCATATAGGATTGTTCTTTTGCTCGGGTCTCAAATCAATCCCAACTTTGTAGTATATAATCCCTTGTTTTAGTTGGTTCAATCCCTACAGAGGCCATAGCCTTGGTTCGTTACCCCACTGGGGCTCATTTTAATCACACAAAAAAACATTATTATGAACTACATCAGTACTCCAAAAAACACGAAAAAGTACTCACTTTTCTGCGGAAATCATGCACAAAATACGCACAAATCACGCATAAAATAAGCATAAAATAAGCACAAAATACGCATCTTAAAAAACATAAAAACACTGTATTTCAATGAGTTATGATGCATGAATACCTAAAAAATAAATTTAGGGTGCCAAAAGCCAGCCAAACCAAGGTAGCAATGCCCGTGAAAATGGGTCATAAAAGGTTTAGCTATGCTTCACTCAATATAAAATATCTAATCCTTTCCGCTACATAAAATCCTTCGTGCTGCTTTGCGTTTTGTGCCTTAGTAGCTATTTCATTTTGCACAATTCAAAACAACACAAGTGTGGCACGTTTATTTATTATGTTTTAACTAAAAAAAGGATTAATGAAAACAGCACACCAGCTTGAAGAAGATATTTTGGCCATAACAATGACTATAAACGAGCAATACCCGGAACTCTCAAAGTTTATAACGGAAATGCCCCTTAAAAACCAAAGTGAATCCAACCCGGAAATAAACACAAAAAACTTGCAGGATTATTATAATTCCTTGCAAGTACTAGTAAAAAATTATATTCCTACTCATCTATCTGAAAAACAATAATCATGACAATTGCAAAAAAGCTTGGCGTATGGATGGATCATTCAATAGCCCATTTGATGGAGTTTACAACAGACCCCATCCAAACAAAAACAATAGAATCGAGGTTTACTAGGCAGGAACACGCATACAGTTTAGCAAAATGCGAAACATTGGTTTACTTGCAGGAGCAAAAAAAACGTTCTGCTTATTATATGCAATTGGTAGAAATTATTAAAAATTACAAAGAAGTAATTCTCTTTGGCCCAACCTATGCAAAGGTTGATCTGTACAATGCCTTGAGAGCAGATACCCGTCTAATAAAAACGAAAATTGAAATAAGGCAAACTGAAAAGATGAGCGAGAACCAATTGCACGCATTTGTAAAGCAGCATTTTTCAAGGAAGGGTGGTATTACTTTTTGATTTTTAATTTCCATAATAAGTTAGCGATTAGTCCAAACCCCTCAAAAACTGAGAAAAGTGAGTAAAATATGACAGAACAAAAAGCACCAACAAAGCATAAATGGCTAAAAATTACAGGCTTAATGATAGGCTGTTTTTTGCTGTTGGTCATATTTGCAATTACTTGGCTTCAAACAGCATCAGGCAAAAACTTTGTGCTTACTAAGGCTGTAGGCTACTTGCAAAAAAAGATTGGCACAGGGGTAAAAGTTGGCGGGCTAGATTATAGTATACCTAACTGGATAAAACTAACAGATGTTGTATTTATAGACAAGCATAAAGACACTTTATTGGGCGGGCAGTCTCTATACGTGAAGCTAGATATGTTAGCCCTGATTAGGGGTAATATTGTATTAAACGAAATAAAACTAAACCAAATCAACATAAACATCAACCGTTCTGCTAAAGACAGCAGTTTTAATTTCCAATATATTGTAGATGCTTTCGCAAGCAAAAACCCCGACACAACCAGCAAAAAGGCTACCCAGCTTTCAATAGGGAAAGTATATCTGGACAGCATTGCTTTTAAATATAACGATGGGGTAAGCAAGCTAACTTGCAACGCAGTAGTAGGGCATTTGTATGGTAAACTAGAGGCCATAGACCTAGGCAAGATGAACTTTGCTGTAACAGATTTTATCCTTAACAACACCGCCGTAACCGTAATAGACAAAAGCCCTAAGATAGATAAGCCAGTTGGGGTAGATACATCTTCTACCACCTCCTCCCCTTTCAATTTGTCGGCAAACAATATTGATGTCCAAAAATTAACGGTAAGCTATGCAAGTCTGAAAAGTGGGTTAGATTATTATAACAGGATTGATACCCTTCAAGTACGCAATGCCAAGCTGGATTTATTGGCACAGGCATTTGCCGCAAAAGCCTTTACACTAAACAATTCTGCATTTACATTGGTAACAAACGATGCGGGCGTATCAATAAAAGACACGGTGGGCAATGTGCTAAAAGTGGCTGCACAAAAAGGATGGGATGTAAGGATAGACAACATTAGCTTGGCTAAAAACAATGTTTTGATGGATAACAATGCCTACCCTGCTGCAAAGGAAGGGCTAGACTATAACCATTTAAAACTAAACAATATAGCCCTGCAAACAAACGGAGCACATTATCATTTAGATACTGCTGCTGCCAATATCTTAAGCGGCACGGTGCTGGCTAATGATTTTTTGGTAAAAAATATAAAAGGCAATATTGCTTTGGATAATAAGAAGGCATTGGCAAAGGGTTTTTTGTTAAACACGCAAAACTCGTTGATAGCTGCAGATGCAGCCCTTGTTGCGCCAGCAACAAAAGCCCTTTCGACTAAACAAGGGAACAGCAATGATTACGAGTTTTTGGATGCGGCAAGCAAGGCAACCAGCAGCATACAAAAATCATATATTGGGTATAGCGATGTATTGTTTTTTATCCCTTCGTACAAAAGAAAATCACCGATTGACTTAAAGCCTACCCAAAAAATATTGTTCAATGGCAAGGCTGATGGCACGTTGAAAGAACTGGATATAGCACTATTGGATGTGGCAACCGATGATGGCAGGCTGCAACTGAATGCCAAAGGAAAGGCAGAAAATGTAATGGAGACAAAGAAGTTAAGGTACAATGTAGTAGTAAATAAACTATATGTAAACAAAACCATCCTATCTGCCAGTATGTTGCAACAGTTAAAAAAACAGCAGGTGAATTTGCCTGTAAACATGCAGGTAAATGGCACAATAGCTGGCGGTATTGATGATGTAAAAACCGTCTTGAAATTAACTTCCCCGTTTGGCCTAGCGAATATCAATGCCACTGTAAATAATTTTTCTAATGTAAAAGCCATGCAATACAACCTAGATGTAACTGGCAATCAATTGCAAACGGGCAAATGGATATATCAAGATAGTTTGCTGGGCTTGTTCACAGGAAATGTAAAAATAAAAGGCAGTGGCACAGACTACAAAAAAGCCACCATACAAACAACAGCAGCCATCAAAAGCTTTGTGGTGAAAGGGTATAAATACACCAATGTAAACTTAAATGCTGCCTTGCAAAAAGGAAGTTTTACAGCCAAAGGAACAATAAAAGATGAAAACTTAGCCACTGCAATAGACCTGAAAGGCACAGTTGGCGGTCAATACCCTACTGTGAAAGGGCATATAGCTTTAGACAATGCAGACTTGCGGAGACTTCATTTTACAAAAGACAGCATACAAATACTATCTACCATTTTTATTGATGTGGCAGACCTTAACCCAAAATCTATCAATGCCGTAGTGTCTTTAGATAGCAATATTATTATGTACAATGGCAAACGGTTATTTGCAGACAGCATGTTTATCAAAGCCAATGCAGCAAATGATACCACTAAATTATTTGTATCTGCCCCTTTTGTGCAAGCAAACATGGTTGGGAAATACGATTATGAACATTTGCCTACCGCCATCAAAGCATTTATACAAAACAATTATTTAAAAAACATACCTGACAGCTCGCAGAAAATTGCGACTAAACTGCATATACAAAAACTACCTACCGATACTGGTAAGGTTGTTCCCCAGCAAATGGTATTTAATGCGGTATTTAGGGAAGATGCTATTATAAAAGCAATGGCACCTGCATTGGTCATGGACAAGCCAGCCATTATACATGCTTCATTTGACAATAGCCAAAAAGATACTTCAGTTGTATTAGCAGCCAATATCCCTTCTGTTTTTTACAATGCCATAGAGGCAAATAATATTATCCTGAATGCTGATGGTATAAATAGTGCTTTAGAATTTAATTTAGGTACAAATTATGTTGTTGCGGGTGGCAACAAATTTTACAACGCTACTGCAAAAGGAAATTTCACTGACAATACAGCAAAGTTGACTGTAAAAACAGAAGATGGCAAGAAAAAAGAGTTTTATGCCATAAGCACAGTGATAGAATTACTAAAAGATGAAACAAAGATACATTTAAGCGATAGCCTACTACTAAACCATGAAAAATGGAATGTAAGCAAAGACAATTCAATTGAAATAAAAAACGATGGCTATATAGTTAATAATGTAGCCATCAACAAAAATGATGAGTCTATACTGATACATAATAAAGAGGCCGTTGCCACCTCACCTATCCTTATTAAAATAGAAAAATTTAACCTGGGTGATTTGCTAGCCATTGCCAATCAAGATAGTACTATGGCAGGGGGCATTTTAAACGTAGATGCTAGCCTTCAACAACCCATTACAAGTTTGCCATCTATTCTTGGCACGGTAGGGATAGACCAATTAACTTACCAAAAAGTGGCTATCGGCAATGTAGCCGTGAAAACAGCCATCGGTGCAGACGGTATTATTTCTGTAAAGGGCGGCATCAGCGGGCCAAACAACCTGACAATTGATGGCGGTTATAATACCAACGATGATGCGTTTAGCATCAGCACAGAAATAACACAACTGAACCTGAAAGCCGTAGAGGCTTTTTCGCAAGGGCAAATAAAAAGGGCTAAAGGCAATGTGCATGGCAGCATATTTGCCCATGGCACTGTTAGCGACCCACGCTGGCAAGGCGAACTGGTTTTTGATACCACCCAGCTATCTAGTGCTATGTTCGGCTCTTTGTACAATATAGACAATCAAAAAATAGATTTCGATTACCCAAAAATTGGCTTGTACGACTTCACTATTACTGATAGCATTGGCAATAAACTGGTACTTGATGGCTCGGTAGAAAGCACAGCAGACAAAGACTTTGCCCTGAACCTGAATGTAAACACCAAAAACTTTGTTGCCGTAAACACACCTAGCAGCCCCAATTCATTGGTATATGGGGTAGCCATCGTAGATGCAGCCATGATAGTGGGCGGCACCACTTCTGCCCCGGACGTTTCTGGCAATGTAACCTTAGACGACAAGAGCGATGTTCATTATGTGCAGGCAGGCAAGAATAACTACAAGGACGATTTGAAAGAAGTAGTAAGGTTTATAAACATTGATACTATTAAGTCTTTCAGCCATCGAAATACAATTTTCACCAGTGCGGCCGACACATCTTTAAAGCTAAAATATGCAGGCATACAATACAACCTAAACCTAGAAGTAAAAGAAAAAGCAAGTATTAGTGTAATCATGGATCCGGCATCGGGTGATGAGTTGAAAATTAAAGGCAAGGCACAGCTGAATGCAGGCGTTGATGAAAATGGCATACTTGGCCTTTCAGGCGTTTACCAACTAAAAGAAGGCTCTTACAACCTATCGTACCAATTCATAAAAAGGCGGTTTGATCTGATGGATGGCAGCACTATTACTTTTAGTGGCGACCCGTTGGATGCAGTGGCAGACATAACTGCACAGTATGAGGTAGAAACCTCACCAAAAGAGTTATTAGGGAATGAAGTTGCAGAAAACAGTTCCACCCTTGGCTCCGGTTACAACACCAAAGTGCCATTTGAAGTAATATTAAAAATAAAAGGCCCGCTTACCAAACCCGAATTAAGTTTTGACATTAAGGTAAAAGACAATGCAGAAAATGTAAACACCGCATTGGCCACTACTATCGAAAACAAACTAGTCCAGTACCGTGGCGATGTTTCTGAAATGAACAAGCAAGTTTTTGCCTTGCTGATATTGGGCAGGTTTATTGGCGACAGGAGCAGCGATTTTTTTGCCACCAACAGCAGCGGCGGCACTACTACCAACGATGCTGTGGTACAAAGCGTAAGCAAGTTTTTGGCAGAGGCCGTGAACCAGATTGCAGC
The DNA here is from genome assembly GCF_046546515.1 of Parasediminibacterium schistidii. Classification (NCBI taxonomy): domain Bacteria; kingdom Pseudomonadati; phylum Bacteroidota; class Chitinophagia; order Chitinophagales; family Chitinophagaceae; genus Parasediminibacterium; species Parasediminibacterium schistidii. The sequence goes on from NZ_JBKHKJ010000003.1 coordinate 10,093, forward strand.
CGATTTAATTAAAGGCGTGGATGTAAACCTAGACCTCAAAAACTACGAGGGTGATGCTACCACCAATACGGCTGCCCGTACCGATTTGAACGTGGCACTTTCTAAACAATTAATGAACGACAGGTTAATTGTAACCGTGGGCAAAACCTTTACCATAGATGGCGAAGACCCCGTGGCAAAAACACAAAGCAATAGCAACTTGCAATTTTTGCCAGATATTTCAACCACTTATAAATTATCCAAAGATGGCAAATATGCCCTAAAGGCATACAGGAAAAACCAGTACGAAGCCATACTGGATGGCTATTTTACGGAGACAGGTGTAGCGTTTTCATTGACCATGAATTATGAAAAATTTAAGGAGATATTGCAAAAAGGAAGAAAAAAGGCAAATAAATGAGCAAACCAACTACATATATAGCGAATATAAAATGGACTATGCCATTTTGCAAAAATGCAAGGAGCAAATATGCTTTGCAGGTAATGGTTATACCTTTAGTGCTTGCAATGCTTGCATCTTCCTGTAGTGTGCGTAAAAGGCTGCCGGCAGGGGAAACATTGTACAATGGCACTAAAATAACCGTAACAAAAGACAGCACTGGCTTTAAGCTAAATACGAAAAGCATGAAAAGCCAAATGAAGAAAATTGCAGTGCCGCAAAAAAACAAAATGCTATTGGGCTGGCCTTACAAAGTATGGGCATGGTACAAAATTGGCGAGCCAAAAAGACAAAAAGGGCTGAAACATTGGTTGAGTGAAAAATTTGGGGAAGCCCCTGTTTTTGGAAGCACAGTGCAAACCAAATTGAACGTAGAAAACATGAAAGGCTACCTCGAAAATGAGGGCTATTACCGCAGTAATGCCAGCGGCTCCACGTCGGTAAAGGGCTATAAACTAACTGCACTTTACAAAGTAATAGTAGCACACCCCTATACAATTAATACAATTGATTGGAAAATAGACAGCAGCAAATTGCTGAACAGCATTTTGGCTACGCTGAAAGATAAAACAGTATTAATACCGGGGGAAAGGATAACATTGGATAAAATAAAATCAGAACGCAGCAGGATAGACTTATTATTAAAAAACAAAGGCTATTACTATTTTAATGCAGATTACCTAGTGGCTTATGTGGACACCACCACCTTACACAGTGTAAAAGCAACTTCTCAGGCAGACAGTGTGCGTTTAGCCCGCATACCTGATGCTACAAAATCAACGCCAGGCAACTACAAAGCTACTATTTACATGAGCCTAAAAGCAGGCACGCCTGAAAAAGTAAAGCGTACTTATACCATTAACAGCATTGTTGTATTCCCCAACTATACATTGCTGAAACCGCCGCCAGATACTTCCCGTGCGGATTTGAAAGAAACAGACCATATTTATATTAGGGATACATTATATAAATTTAAGCCATTTGTATTTACAAAAGCAATCACTTACCGCCCAGGCAGTTTATATTCATTGACTGAGCAAAACAAAACGCTTAACCGCTTTATAAACCTAGGTGTTTTTAAGTTTGTAAAAAATAGGTATGAGCCTGCAGTGCGTAGCGATACGCCCAATAGTTTAAATGTTTACTATTATCTTACCCCACAAAAGAAAAAGACCATACAGGCAGAAATAGGTGGTTTTAGCAAATCAAATTCTTATACAGGCGGGCAGTTTAATGTAAACTGGCTGAACAGGAATGTTTTTAGTGGCGCAGAAGCATTAAATGTAAAAACCTATGTCTCTTACGAATCAGCTTCAATTGATTCTTTAAAAAACAACAACAATTACCATATTGGCACAGAGATTAGCTTAACCTTCCCACGGTTTTATGTACCCGTGAAATGGAAAGACGATTACTTGTTCCCGCCCCATACCAAAGTTACGCTTGGCTATGAATGGTTTAGGAGGCAACAATTATATACAAAGAATTTTGTACGGTTGCAATACGAAATAGATTGGAAAACAAAAATAAATGTTGAGCATACCATTGCGCCTATCAGCATCACTTATACTGGCACCTCGGCACTTGCCCCACAGTACTTGGCACAAATAGGCAACGATAGGGTTTTAAAATTAAGTACCCTTCCCGAGATTGTTAGCGGATCTTTTTATAGTTTCAGGACATCTACTACTTACCCCGATGCCACTAATATTTTTTATTTCAATGCTAATGTAGAAGCTGCTGGCAATATAGCAGGGGGTGTTACCGGGGCAAAAAACCCTTATTCCAAAACAGTAGCGGGCGGCTATTTTGCCGAATATGGCAAAATTGACCTCGATTTTAGGTACAGTAGAAAATTAGCCCCCAACTATTATTGGGCAAACCGTATTTTAATTGGTGCTAGTATGCCCTATGGCAATTCGAGGTTCTTGCCATTTTCCCGCCAGTTTATTATTGGTGGTTCCAGCAGCCTACGTGGTTTCAGTCCACGAAACATTGGGCCTGGTTCTACGCTTACTACCGCTTTCCAGCAACTGTATTACCCACAAGTTGGCGGCGACTACAAGTTGGAAATGAACACGGAGTTCCGCTTCCCCGTAATTGCCCCACGCTTAAAATCGGCCGTGTTTTTAGATGCTGGCAATATCTGGACAAGGGACAGCATACTTTACTCCCCTACTGGGCAATTAACCAAAAGTTTCTTAAAGCAATTGGCCGTTGATGCAGGTGTTGGCCTTCGCTTTGACATCAGTATTTTAATCATCCGCTTCGATATTGCCTTCCCACTTGCCAAGCCATGGCTACCCGAGGGGCAACGCTGGGTATTGTCGAAGGTAGATTTGGGGAACAGTGCATGGAGGTCAAGCAATTTGGTGTTTAATTTTGGCATTGGGTATCCTTTTTAATGATATATAAACCTTCGCTAATCTTCTTGCCTAAAATAGACTAACCTACCCCCGTGTTGCTTAGTATTTTGTACCCTTATGGCTTAAAAAAAGCATAGTGGATGTGGTGAGTAGTAACAAATTATTTTGTCCTAATAGCCACCACTGGATCCATCTTGGCTGCAATACTTGCAGGGATGATACCAGACAGGATACCAAGGATAATACAAAGGCTAAGTGCTAAGATAACAATATTTGGGGCAATAAAAATGGGAAAAGGCAAAATAGTACTAAGTACAGATGCGAGTATCCATACAAAAAATAGCCCAATCAGCCCACCAATAATACATAGAAAAGCACTTTCAATTAAAAACTCAATCAATATGGTACTCCTCCTAGCACCAATGGCTTTTTTTAGCCCTATTTGGCTAGTCCGCTCCCTTACTGTAACAAACATTATATTGGCAACGCCAAAGGCACCCACAATAAGGCTTAGCCCGGCTATAAACCATCCGCCTAGGTTAATGGAAGCAAAAAGGGAATCTGTTTTCTCGGCAAAAGAACTAATATCGTTCAAACTAAAATTATCGTCTTTCTGGGGGCTTAGTTTCCTAAGTTGCCGCACCACGCCTTTCAATTCATCTTGCAGGGCTTTGGTAGCAACGCCTTCTTTTCCTTGTATAAGTATGGAGGGGTCTGCCTTGTCTGGGTTGTACATACCAGCAAAATATTTGTAAGACGTAATCATGGCATTGTCAAAATCGAACACATTTACAAGGGACTGACCTTGTTTTTTAAGGACACCCGTAATTTCCATTTTACGGCCATTAAAAGTAATTTCTTTACCCACTGCATACCATGGTTCGCTAAAAAGCTGGATGGCTATTTCGTTGCCAATTACTACGGAAGGGGTGCCACGGCTAAACTCGCCATCGGCTAAATAACGACCAGCCTGTGTTTCTAGCAGCTGTATTTTGCTAAAATCTTCCGAAGTGCCAAAGAGGCCCACGTTAGAGAGGATATTGTCTTTGTAGCTTGCTTTGCTAGATTGCCTGCACAAGAAAGCAATATTGCCTGTTAGGAATGAACGTTGTTTTATTAGCTGCACTTCTTCATACTTAGGTACAGGGCGGTTGATATATTTCCACCATGGATAGTTGTTTCCTCCGCCATATTCCCATTTGTCTAGGTAAATGCTATTGGAGCCTACTTGTTTAATATCGCCTTGTACTTTTCTTTTCAGGCTATCCACGGTTGCCAAAACACCTATAATGCAAAATATACCAAATGTAACCCCCAAAAGGGAAAGAAACGTCCTTAGCTTATTGGCTTTTAACTCGCCAAAAGCCATCTTGAAACTATTCCATAATATGGTGAGTAACTTCATTATTAATTAGAAATTAAAAATTAGGTTGTTTATGAAACAAAGATAAGTGGTTGCTTCAATCTATTTAGCAGTATTTGCATTCCAATCTTTCCCAAAAACCCGTTGCAAAGTGGTTGATGTCCTAGCGGAAGCATTGGTGCGTATATTTATTTCTTGATCTTCTATTTTCTTGAACATTTGGTTGGTTACTACTATGGCCAGGATATTGTCTAGCCCAAGATTTAAATTAGCCTTATTGCCTAAAACGAGTTTTACAGGTGCAACCATTTTGTCCCATTCAGATGCTATTTTATATTCTTCCAAGGCATTGCGCATGACCGGCCTTACAGCAGTTCTTAAAGAATCCCCTACTTTGTTTCTTAAATAATCGGTGGCTGAAGTGCCACCATTTTTCACAATGCCAATGGCATCTGTAATGGTAATGTTTTTGATGCCATAGGCAAAAATGGGGGCAGATTTTGTAACCGTGGCCGTGGCTGCATTGTCAAGCGAGTTGGCAAAATGGTCTAGCTGGGAGGTTAACCCCAATTGCTCCAATGTTTTCACGACATTCTGGAGATTTTTTGGGAGTATGGCTGCAAGTAACACATCTCGGCTAAATGAGCCTTTTTGGCTTAAACTAGCTGACCCATTTTGCACGCCATTTAATAGTGCTTCCCGGATGGCATTGGCTGCATCGGCTTCCGAAAGGAAATTGCTAGCTATGTTTTTTAACGAATCGCAACTACTGAATAAGCAGGTAGTGGCTAAAAGGCATGTGTAAAGTAATTTCTTCATTGTACAAATTTATTGCATGAAGCATTATACAATGAACGTGCCTTAAATGTGATTCGCAACAGTTTTTCGTATTTAGTAGTTAAACTTTACCCAACCCCGACCTCATCCAGACCTTTCCAAAAGGAAAGGAGGAAGAACAACGACGAGGGCAATGCGAAAAACTCCTACGTTGAATGTAGCTTGGTTATAATTCAACCCGGATTTTGCAGTTAAAATCTATTGCAAGCCCCAACTACTTCAAACACAAACACTTGCTTGATTTTTTGGCCTCAACGTAGTGTACTATGTTTTCAGCCAAAAAATCGGCTCAAGTGCTTGTGTTTATTGCATTTGAGCCTTTCATAACGAAGTCAACTGCAAAATACGGGTTCAAGAAAAGGAGAAAAAAGGGGGTACAAAGAGCGTACCCACCTAATTTTTTGGCCTTTCGTTTCAGCATGGTGAATGTAGCGGGGGAGTTTGAGACAGTACAACCGAAAGTTCTTTTCTATGATAATTGTATTTCTTTGGCTTTTTTGCTAAGGAATTCCATGATACGGTTACTAACGGGTTTTGCTAAAGGCATATCGACTTCCATGATGTAATTTGTAAGTTCATCGACCACCATGTAATAGTAGCCGATGTGAATTTTTTTGTTCATTTTTTCGATGCTGCTTGCCATTTTGTGGATGTTGCCCATCTCGGCCGTAGTAAGCTGCCTGTTTTCTGCTAATGCGAGATTCTGTATCTCGGTAATCATGTTGTAGAAATTGCCAACTATTTGGTTGACGGATGTTTGTTTTGCAGAGCGAAGCAAGGGCCAGTTGTCTTGTTTAGACCAACGGGAGATAGTGTTCGGAGCTATTTTAAAAATTTCTGCTACCTGTTCTTGGGTAAGAGAGGAGTTGACAAAAAGAGATGCTGCGCGCCCACGTTCGAGTGTTTTTTTCATTTTTAATTTTTGGTTAGAAATTTTAGTAATTATTCATTATTGTAAATCATTGAAATACAGTCTTATTTCATCTTTTTAGACGGTTTTTCTGTGAAATTTTATATTGATTTCATGGTGATTTATTGTGGATGGAATGTTGATTCATTGTTGACTAATATTGATTTAATGTTTATCAAAAGTGATTTGTTGTGTATGAAAAGTGCTTGCCCCTACACATTCTAACCTCATCCCAGTACACAATGTTTTCGACCAAAAATCCGGCTCAAATACTTTTCTTTATTGCATTTGAGCCTTTCATAACGAAGTCAACTGCAAAATCCGGGTTTATTTGATTTATAATGAGCCCATTGGATATAAAGTTGGTTTTTATGTGTGGTTAAAACAAAAGAAGAATCCTATATGGGGGCATTTTGGGATGCTCATGGGGGCATATTTCCCCCATATAGGATTTTAGTGGTAAGCGGTGAGGCATAAGGGATAGGACAATAGGGACGTGGGGACATAAATTTCGGGTAATCACCCTTCATCCACATAAATAACCCTATTGTGATTAACATTTTAGTAATGAATTGCTTTATTTAGTTTTAATTCGTGTTTTATGTGCGTTTAAAACAAATATGGCTAAGGAGAAAATAGAAAATAGGGTTTTTGAGAATGAAACGGGGGTACAGGGGCAGTATAAAAACTGGTTTTTAGATTATGCTTCCTATGTAATCCTAGAGCGGGCTGTTCCTGCCGTGGAAGACGGGCTGAAACCCGTGCAGCGGCGCATTCTGCACGCCATGAAGGAAATGGATGATGGTAGGTTTAACAAAGTGGCCAATATTATTGGGCAGGCCATGCAGTACCATCCGCATGGGGATGCAAGCATTGGCGATGCCTTGGTAAACCTTGGGCAAAAAGATTTATTGATAGACACGCAGGGCAACTGGGGCGATGTGCGCACTGGAGACTCAGCTGCCGCCCCTCGATACATAGAAGCAAGGCTAAGCAAGTTTGCATTGGAAGTAGCCTTTAATGCAAAGACCACCAATTGGCAATTGAGTTACGATGGGCGCAAGCAAGAACCCGTTACCTTGCCAATGAAATTTCCTTTGCTATTGGCGCAGGGGGTAGAGGGTATTGCCGTGGGCTTGTCTACCAAGATAATGCCGCATAACTTCTGTGAAATTATAGATGCAGCCATTAAGTACCTGAAAGACAAGCCTTTTGAACTATATCCAGATTTTCAAACAGGGGGCATGGTAGATGTTTCTAACTACCAAGGCGGCAAGCGTGGCGGAAAGGTAAAAGTGCGCTGCATAATAGAAGAGCTGGACAAGAAAAGCCTTATTATCAGGGATGTGCCTTTTGGCGTTACTGTTTCGCAACTTTGCGACAGCATCACCAAGGCAAACGAGCAAGGCAAAATAAAAATCAAGAAACTTACAGAGTTCACGGGCAAAAACGTGGAAGTGCAGGTGGATTTGGCCCCGGGTATTTCGTCTGACATAACCATTGATGCCCTCTATGCTTTTACCGATTGCGAAGTAAGCATATCGCCCAATGCTTGCATTATTGAAGGGCAAAAGCCCCGTTTTGTAGAAGTGCAGGAGCTGCTGCGAGTATCGGTAGATAAAACAAAAGCCCTCCTGAACCGGGAGCTGGAGATAAAACTAGGCGAGCTAAACGACAAATGGCACTATACTTCGCTTGAAAAAATATTCTTTGAAGAAAAGATATACAAAGAGCTAGAGCAAAGGCACGAGACATGGGAAAAGGTAATAGAAGCCATAGAACTTGCTTTTGTGCCTTTTCAGCCCATGCTAAGGCGGCTGGTAACAAGGGAAGACGTACTGAAACTGACCGAGAAGCCAGTACGCCGGATTTATAAACTGGACATAGAAGACCTGAACAACCAAATAAGGGGGATAGAGGCCGAAATAGCCCAAGTGAAACACGACCTTGCCCACTTGACTGACTTTGCGATAGCTTATTTTGAAAACCTGTTGAAAAAATACGGCAAAGGCAGGGAACGCAAAACAGAGATAAAACTATTTGATACCATCAGCGTGCAGCAAGTGGCCATTGCCAATACAAAGCTGTATGTAAACCGGGCAGAGGGCTTTATAGGTACTTCCCTGAAAAAAGAAGAATACCTGTTTGATTGCAGCGATATAGACGACATCATCATTTTTACCAAGCGTGGCACGATGAAGGTTGTGAAAGTGGGCGACAAAGTGTTTGTAGGCAAAGACATTATACACATAGCCATCTTTAAAAAGAACGACGAACGCACAACTTACAACATGATTTACCTAGATGGGCAAAGTGGCACGTCTTATGCCAAAAGGTTCAACGTATCGGGCATTACCCGCGACAAGGAATATGACCTGACCAAGGGCAGCGACAAAAGTAAAGTGCATTACTTTACTACGAACCCCAATGGCGAGGCAGAAGTGGTGAAAATATCGCTAAGCCCCAATGCCACTGCAAGGACGAAAGAATTTGACTACCATTTTGAAGAGTTGGAAATAAAGGGTCGTAGCAGCCAAGGCAACACTGTAACCAAATACCCTGTAAGGGCTGTTAAGTTTAAAGAAGCAGGCAGAAGCACCCTTGCGGGCAGGAAGCTATGGTTTGACGACCAGTTTGGCCGGTTGAACATTGATGAAAAAGGCATGTATTTGGGCAGTTTTGAGGGTGACGACAAACTAGTGGTGATGTACACCGATGGGCAATATGAAATAACAGACACCGAGCTTACGCAACGCTTTGACTCGGACAAGATTATATTGATAGAACGCTTTGAAGCACGGAGGATATTCACGGCCGTTTACTTGGACAATGCCAAGCAGCAATACAATGTAAAACGGTTTAAAATAGAAACCACTACACTAAAAACCAAATACTTGTTTATTAAAGAAGGGGAAGGTAATATGCTGGAAACGGTAACCTCGATAGACGAGCCAGTATTGGTGGTAAAAGCAGGAACGGGCATACATGCTACAAAGTCGAAGTTTAAAATAGCCGACATGGTGGAAATGATGGGCTGGCGAGCTATTGGTGCCAAGCTGATGAACTATTCCAAGACAGTAGAGATGGAATGGGAACAAGCACCAAAGGATGAAAACCCCCAGCCGGAATTGTTTTAACCCGGATTTTGCAGTTGAAATCTATTGCAAGCCCCAACTACTAAGTTGTCTATGTTTTGTAAAAGCCTTTTTTATTGCCCAGTCGAAGCGGATCAATTTTTTGCCCAGTGCTTACAAATTTACCAAATTTTATACAGATATTGATTTCAAAATAACTTTCTCCAATGTGATTAATATCTTTTTTATGGCTAAAGCCTGATAAATACCCACTTGTACCCCATGCCTAAAGGTATAGGGGTATTAAGGATAGAAATCCCATAATGTTTTGGCTTGCACTCCCCTTGAAGGTATGGGAAAAAGCATCGTATATTCTTAATCACTATCCTTTATTTTCCGATAAAAGACTTTACCCCATCACCTTCCACTTTAAAGGCAAAGGCATAATCGCAGGGCTGGGTTTTTGGGGCAATGATTTCTAAGCCATCACTAGTACGCTTCCACGACAAATGCCCGCTGCTGCCCAGTAATGTTACGTTCTTGATTTTTCCTTGTAAAAGAGCGGTATTGCCTTCTGCCAACGATTGGATATTCCATTTCCCGTTTGTTGGCCAGCCCAGTGCAATTGCGTAAAGTGTATTGCCTTTCTTGGTAAACCGTATATCGGTTGCATCATACACCGCTTCTACCCTATCCTTTCCTGGCCCTTTCGGCCCAGGCTTGTGCGTGCCTTCAACGGCAAGGGCAGCAGGACGAGTACCATATATGGCTTCTCCATTTACTTTCAACCATTTGCCAAATTCTAGCAATATATGCTTTGGTTCTTCGGGTATAGTGCCATCGGCCTTGGGGCCAATATTTAGCAAATAGGTACCGTTCTTGCTTACAATATCCACCAATTCGTTGATGAGTTGCTTGGGCGATTTAAATTCCTCGTTGCTGATATAGCTCCACGATTTTGCACCAACCGAATTGTCGGTTTGCCAAAAATCTGCCCTTGCCGTATCTGATACATCCCTTTCTATATCAAACACTCCAGCACCTTTTGCTACGATATCTGTTTTGTAGTTAATAGCCACACCCGTTTTCCATTCTTCTGCCTTGTTATAGTAGTGTGCTGCAAATTGTTGCATGTAGGGCTGAAACTCCTTAGACCAACTACCCACCACATCGAAATAGACCAATTCTGGGTGATAGGTATCTACTAACTCGTTGCAACGTGCCAACCAATCTTTCAAAAATGACTTTCCTTCTGCACTACTTAAATCTTTTCGGTAAGGCCGTGCCGGCCCATACAAAGAATAGTAGGCAGTGTCCTGCACATCGCTGGGCAAGTTGCGGCCACCTTCGAAAAACCACCAATGTTCTGCCCTGTGCGACGATAAGCCAAAGTGCAAACCATTAGCCCTGATAGTCTTGGAGAGTTCGCCAATAATATCACGGTGTGGTCCCATTTTTACTGCGTTCCAAGAATTGATTTTGCTGTCATACATTGAAAAACCATCGTGGTGTTCTGCAACGGGAACAACATATCTTGCACCAGAAGCCTTGAACAATTCTGCCCATTCTGCGGGGTTAAATTTCTCTGCCTTGAACATCGGGATAAAATCCTTGTAGCCAAACTTATCTGGCGTGCCATAAGTGGCTACATGGTAATCATACACATGCGAACGGCTTTTTTCATCGTTTTTATACATCCATCGTGGATACCATTCATCGTGATAAGCTGGCACACTGTATACACCCCAATGGATAAAAATGCCAAACTTGGCATCCTTGTACCATTCGGGAACTTGGTATTGGCTAACGATGGATGGCCAATTAGGCTCAAATTTTTTAGGTTTAATTGGCTGTGAAATTCCTTGTAATTGTAATGCAAATACAAAAAAGCCAAGCAATCTAATAATTAGCTGTTTCATTGTAACTATAGTGTTCTTTTAAATGTATTCAAATTTGTATTTAAATTTTACTTTGCCCCAGCAAAATCTATATAGTTGCACAATAGCTTTTTAGCCACTGCGGAAGTAGATTCAGGTGATTGCAGGTTGCCACAAATATCTAGGGTAGAGAAAATGATTTTGCCCTTTCCGCAGTTTATGATGCCAACGCTCGTCCCCAATTTTTGTGGGTAACAATGATAGCTGCCAGCCACTAGCTCCTCCCCTTCCATTTCAAACCCCAATCGTTCATTGCCATTGTGGACCACCGCCTCATAAGGCCAGTTGAGCCCTTGGTTTACAGGCAAATCTTTAAACAATGGGTGTTCTTTTGCAAACGCAACTCCGCCAAGCCAATTGGTACCCACTTTAAACTTGTCAGTATATTTCAAGGAGGTGTTCTTTGCAATCAACTCCATCCAAGCATCGGAATTATCAATGATAACAAGGGTAGTGCCATCGTCTTTTACACGGTTGATAAGCGTTTGCCCATCAATAGGCAACGGATCGGGGATAGCCCAGAACAACCTGCAAGCCCCCGAATGGCGGCGGTGCTGCAAGGTTGCTTTTATGGATACAGCTTTTCCTTCAGTCAATTCTATATCTCCCTTTATCAGCTTTGCTTTGGCATCATAAGCCAGCTTTTTGCCGTTAATAAACAATGTGCCATCGCCACCGTAGGCAACCTCCATTTCAAAATGGTATCTGCCAGTATAAGGTGGCACTATACTTCCCTCCCATTTAATGCTGTAATTGTAAGTTGTAGGCACATTGGGGTGCGGTGTTGCGCCAGAATATACTGTAAGGTTTATGTCTTTATCTACCTGTTGTGCTACCTGCTTGTCAAAATCGGCACCGACATAATAGGTAGCTGTTACTCCTTTTGTTTTGCCAGTAACATCCCGCAATTGTTCATTTGGCACTATTGTAATATCCCCACCTTTTGGGGAACGAGACACCACTAACCAATCCAGTTTCTTAGCCGCATCGGTATAGTTGGGTACTTCTTTTTGCTTCGCATCTTTCAGGAAAGCTTTGACGATATTGCCATTTTCCCAAACAGCCCCAGTGCCTTTTAGGCTTTGTGATTGCCAATCTACGCCCAATATTTCATCGTGGCCAGTAGCAACAATACCTGATGGATTTTTGATTGTAGCAATTATTTTATACATGCCAGCCATTTTTGATAGGGTTATAGGGATACTATCGGCAATGAGCTGCCCATACATATCGCCACCGCTGATGGCCACAGGTATTTGCTTGGTAAATATCGCTTTACCGTTAGGGTCTTTCACATTTAGCTCCAAACTAAAATTCCCTTTTAGGTTCTTTTCATTCACAATATAAAAATCAACGGCTACATTACCGGGTAGTTCTACTACCTGTTTTCTTGGCTTTACTGCCACATACAAAGGCTGATTGTAGTAGGCAAGAATGGCAGGATCGGCCTTGGGGTTGCGGTAACAATCAACTATGCCAGAATGGTTTTCCAGTATCTCTGATTCCCAGCCGTTAATGGCGTATCCATCGCTAACATTCCCAACACGGATGTTTTCAATTTTCCGACCTTGGTGTTCCAAGGAAATTGCCCCCATGGCAGATGTCAATGCATCTACACTAGGAAAAGTATTCTGTAGCTTTTTATGCTGAATAAACTCATCAAATGCTTTGTATTCATCTAGGTACATCGCCCCGTCCCAGCCAATATTAGGCTGCTTTTCTACGGCTTTCTTTATTAAGCCAAGCCTTGATGGAGTGGACAATGCGCCTTCTTCCCCCCAGTAAACAATCTCCTTTTTGTTTGTGGTATAGCCATAGAAGTCGGTAGGGCTTTTGTATAATGACTGCATCCAAGTGTGTGACCCCGGCGCACGGTGGTAATCGAACCACCCGCTCATGTATTGGGCAGTATCAAAGGGGCGCATGTGGAGCTTGGCTTGGTCGTTTTTATCAATGCCCTCTATTGCCCAGCCAGAAGTACGGACTATCACACGGGAAGGGTCTATTTCATGTACCGCCCGCATATCGCTCCTGTGGGAGATAAACAGCAGGGAATCAACATCCCGCATTTCGTTTTGCATGGTGTAAATAATCATGCAAGGATGGCTACGGTCCCTCTTTACCATCCTGCAAAGCTTTTCACGCATACAAGCCCTTGAAAAAGCATCTTTGTTGCCTGCCAAGTAATTGCCAGGCTCCTCATAATACAATAACCCTATTTCATCGGCCTTTTCCATAATGATAGGCGACCCGATGCAACGGTGGAAGTTCAACATATTCAACCCCAAGGTTTTTGCGAGGCGTACTTGCTTTTCCGCAAGCTCGGGTGTTGGGAAGATGCCATTCTCTGGCCAAAATCCCCAGCTTATGGCAGTCCTCAAAACCATGCGCTTCCCATTCAACCGATACATTGCATAGCTGCCAATACCTGCCAATTCAAACCAACGGAAGCCAAATATTTTTTTATCTGCATCCATTGTTTTTCCTGCATCTTCCAATGAAATCTGGCAAGTATAAAGGTTGGGATTATCAATATCCCACAATTTGGCGGTTGGGGCGTTTATTTTAATGGAAACAGTGTCTTGCCCGGGCTTGATAGTAACGCCTTTCAATACCGTATGGAAAACTTCCACACTTGGGTTTTTCTTTTCCCTTACACTTATTGATAAATTGGTTTTATTAACTTTAGCAGTAGCATTTTTTAAAGTTATAATTGCGTTTGCAGTATGGTACTCGGGGGTGTTCTGTACATAAATATCGTCAATATAAACTTCATTGCAACTAATCAATTGCACTCGCCCCGTGATGCCACCAAAACCATGGCTGCCCGTTACTTTCACCTTGCCCCATTGGATATTGTCGCCATCGCCCCAGTCAAAGTTCCCACCCGGGTCTGTAACTCTCACGGCTAGCTGCACTGTTTCACCCGGCTTCACAGCATTGGTAATATCCACTTCAAAGGGGGTGTTGCCAATAAGGTCGTACCCCACCAGTTGATGGTTAATAAATACTTCCGAACGGTAACGGGCAGCTTCAAAACGGAGCAATACTTTATGTTTATTGCCCAAAGCAGGCACTTGTATGGAACGATACCACCAGCTCACGCCTTTTATATCCCCATCTGGCCCTGAAATTTTTTGCAAGTATTCTTCTGCTGTGCCGGGTACTTGCACATTCAGCCCATTGCTATTGTTCAACACATCCCAGCCACCCGTGGGTAGATGAATAGGCAGTTTTGCAATATCCACAGGCGGTAAAAACACTTCCTCCTGTTTCCATGTGGTGTCGGCGTCTTTCCAAAGTTTCCAACCTCCGCCAGATAAATCTGTTGTTACCCTATCTTGGGCAAAGGAGGTAATACAATTAAAAAGAAAAACATAAAGGGAAATACCTAAACTTATTTTTTTCATGGTTTAATTTATTATTGAAGCCTTATTTTCCTACAAAGCCACGGAGACTCGAAGTAGCTTACATGCCTTGATTTCTTCCATTTTTACTCCCCCTCCAAAGTATCATCGGCAACTTCCATTAATCGGTAGCCCTTTCCCCAACCCTTGGGGAAGCTGCTACCAATGGTTGGGAGTCCTCCCAATCATTGGTAGCGTCCTACCGACTATACGTAGCATCCCTCCGAGCATTTTATAGTCCTCCCAATCGTCCGTAGCGTCCTACCAACTATCCGTAGCACCGCTCCGAACGTTCCGTAGTACTCCCAACCATTGGGAGCGGTGTGCAAAACTGTTCGTAGTGTCCCAACCAACGTTCTGTAGCCCTCCAAATTATTGGGAGCGGTGCGCAGAACCATTCAAAGTATATTTACCAACGGTAGGCATTACTCCCAAATATTGTGAGGAGTATACTGAACTATCCGCGGCATTCCTCCGAGCATTTTGTAGTACCGCCAACCATTGGGAGCGGTGTGTAAAACTCTTTGTAGTATTCTTACCAACAGTCGGTATTACTCCAACTTTAAAACCACTGCATAATCGCAAGGCTTTTGGCTTGGCAAGGTTACTTTCAATCCTTCTCCATCTTGGCTGAATGTAATCTTGCTTTTACTACCAAGTAGCTTCACTGTTTTTAAAATTTTACTATCAGTATTTTTTGGCAATGATTGGATGGTAATAATTTCACCGTCCCCAGGCCAACCTAAAATAATGGCATATAGCACATTTCCTTTTGTTGTAAAACGAATGTCCTTTGCTGTGAATGGCTGTTTGGGTTCATTCATATACGCTGCTTTAATCATTGTTGGCCCCTCGCCAAATATTTTCCATGGCCGTGTCCCAAAAATGGCTTCTCCGTTTATAGGCATCCACTTAGCCAAATCTGCAAGCACCTGTTCACATTCAGGATATAGGCTACCATCCCCATATTGAGGAAAATTCATCAGCAGGTTGCCATTTTTGCTCACCACATCTGCAAGCGTATGGATAACGACAGCTGTTGTTTTGGTATGCGACATTTTATCGGCCTTCAATGTACTTTCAGTATTTAGAAAAAACCAGCCACCAAGGGAGGTATCGTCTTGCCAAGGGTTTGGCGTGATAGAGTCGGCAACGCCCCGCTCATAGTCCCTGATGCCAAAATTTCCTTTTACGTTTATAACGGCTTCTGGTTTCCCATTATGTTTTGCTGCATTTACATTATAAAAATGCGCTGCCAGCTTTAGCCCTGCTTCCTTTGAAAAAGGCAATGGTCCATCGAAGTATAATAGTTCGGGCTGGTATTTATCAATCATCTCCCGATGGCGGGCATACCATAAGGCAATAAACTCGGGTGATGGCTTGTCTTTAGGCCCATGTGGTTTTTGGTAAAGCGACCAATAAGCAGGATTGTTGCCATCGTAAGGGATGCCCTTTTTATCGCCAGATGTATCTGCCCCATAGCTACCCTTATAATACCACCATGCCCTATCTGCATGGGATGAAATGCCAAAATGCACATTATTTGCCCTTGCTGCTTTTGCCCAATCGCCTACTATATCCCTGTGCGGCCCCATTTCCACGGCATTCCAACGGGTGTAGCTAGAGGCATAATTGTCAAAATTGTCGTGGTGGCATGAAATGGTAAAAAAGTATTTGGCACCTGCGGCAACATATTTCTTCATCAATGCTTGAGGATTAAATTTTTCTGCTTTCCAATCCTCAATCACAGCCCTGAATCCTTTTTCAGATGGATGCCCATAGTGGGCAAGGTGGAACTTGTAATCTGCCGACCCTTGATGGTACATATCGGTTGGGTAGCCATTATCAATCCCTGGAACGGAGGCGGGTGTCCAATGGCTCCATATACCAAACTTTGCATCACGGAACCATTCGGGGCAAGGGATGCGTTTTAATGAATCATTTACTGGCTGAAAAGGCCCTTCATCAAAAGGCTTGGCCATCACTGCCTCTGCTGCTTTCAGGTTGGCAATATCTTTCTCAGGCTGTTCTTGTGCTAGTAAAATAATAGGCGTACCTAGTATTGTTATAAAGAGAAACACTAAAACCGTTTTTTTCATATAGACACCATTTTTAAAATACGCTTTGCTTAATCTTTCGTTTTAAAAAGATTCGGATTTTTATAAGGCTTTGCATTACTTACTCCCCACCACTTCTTTTCCATCACGCATTACCATCACTTTGGTTCTGTTGGTAGCATCTACAGCAAAATCTAGCACATCTTTTTGTCCATCTTTCCAAGCAATGGTCGTAATTGACCCTTCGGTTGTGATGGTTGGCAACTCTTCCCCATATTTAAAAGGTATCAACAACACTTTAAAGTTGGCAGTAACAGTGTTTTTATTGATTGCCAATCGATTGTAAGAGCCAATGCTTTGTACAAAATTGGTAAACTTTATCCCATCGGCTTTAGTGGCTTCTTTCACAGTTTCCATTACAACATTATTCTCCTCATTGGGTTTGGCAATGCTGTAAACCAGCAATAATGGGTCGCCTGTTTTAGGTGATAGAGGGGCTACATCTGTTCCTTTAGCCCAATCTTTTTCTAATTTATCGTCGTGTGCTAGCACCACTGCCCCTTTTGGCACATTCTTGTAATCGGCTTTCCAAACACCTTTTGCAGTCATGGCAGTCCATTGGTATAAGTGTTGGTTTGCATCTTTCTTGGCATCGTCCACAATTATTGAATACGGATGATTACCTTTTATCAAGCCTGCCGAACGATAAACATATTCAACTGGATTCCACAAAGCCCTTAGGTTGGGCACAAAATTGGAAAAATTGTAAGATGGCCACCAATACCTCATTTTGTAATGGGTAGTACCTACAAAATACTTGAAGTTATCAGGCCGTGTTTCCAATTCCCAGCCATCTTTGGCAACCGATGAATCGATGGTACTGAACCCTTCCCCCCATTTCATCGGCACTTGCGTGCACCATTGATAGGTATATGAATAAGTCATATTCTCTGAACTGAACGCACCCATTGGCTTTAGGTTTGCACCTAAATAATCGCCTCCTGCTGCTGGGCCTTCTGCTTCTGCTTTGCCATCTATAATAACCTCATTGTGGTATCGGGCTGAGTATGCCTTCGGCGATGGCGATTCCGTAATCCAGTTTACACCAAGCCCTGAGAAATAAAACATGCCTATATCTGCATGGTGATGGCCAGAACCAATATAGTGGTTGTTGCGCGTATGGAAACAAAGCCAAGTGGCATTTTCAGTATTGTCAGAGGAAGCAGAAAGGATGCCGTGGGTTTCGGTATTCCAAATAGTTGGCAGTTTCAAATCTTCTCGAGTAGTGGGTTTCCAATCCGTTACATAAGGAAAAGAAAAAACAAACCCTGGATAGCTAGTCCCTGGCAAACGCACGCCACTAATTTTCTTTTCTAGTTGGGCTTTGTAGGCATTCAAATCTAGTTGCGCTACATTTATGTCTGGAAATGCATTTTGCAACAGATAATCTGCTGCTCGGTCGTTCGGATAAAATGATTTAATACTCATCACACTTGGTGAAGAAAAAGCACTGCCACCCCAAGTGCCACTGCTTAATGTTTCTTTTCTGTTTGGCGAGGTGGTATAAACTTGTGCAGTAAGCATTTTTCTAAAATGCGGATGGCCAAAAAGGTTGTCCCCACGGCGCGCTTGCAATAGCATCGACAAAAATTCAAATTGGAAACCTCCCCCGCTTTTGCCATTGCTTTCAAACATCTGGCCTTTGTTATCAATACCCCATTCCAAAAAATCGCTAGTTAGTTCGCTACCAGTGGCATAGCCTTCTGGGTCAAAACCATCAAGCCCTTCTATTTCAGCCTCGCATATATAATGGGTCAAATGCCAAGTAACATGGTTCACGTCCCTGAACCCCCTGCGTGGGCCATCGCCCCCTTCTGCAACACGGCCATAAGTGGCTTTGGCTATCAGGCGTTCCACAAATTTCCTTTGCGCTGCCGTCATGTATTTCCCAGCATAGTCCAGGGACAAAGCCAAATCCATGTGTGGCACCATGCCAATCATGCCACGCCAAACGGTTTCAGCATTGTTAGCATCGTCGCCACTAATGCCAAACTCGCTATCGGAAGTCCGCAGGTGATTTTCTACCAGTTTATCTGCAATAATGTAATAGTTGCAAAGGGCATCAGCCACTTTTTTTCCCAAGGTTTCATTGTCTGTTAACAAACAATACAAAGCCATTGTGGTAAGGCAATTGGTAATATAGTTGGTGTGGGAAGTCTGAATGCCAGGTTTAAAATCCTTGGTCAATCCTACAACGGCATAGGTATTAGTACCCATGCCAGCAGGAACGTTCTTGTCAAAATCGCCGCTTGCCAGTTTATCAAATAATTTACCATCACTGGTTGTTGGGTCAAACCAAGTTTTCTTAAATAAAATCTCAATCTCTGCCATTGATTTTTGGGCAGTTTTATTTTCACTTATATGTTTCCTTAGCATTGGCAAATCTTCGGGGCTAAACAACAACCTTGGATAAACACCAGGAGCAGGTACTTTACTGCCTAATAAAGATTGGTTGAAACCACTATAATCGTACTGGCTTTTTGGCGTAACAGGCCATTCGGTTTCCTTACCTTCTTCCAACGCCTTTAGGTCTTCGGGTTTCACACGGGCGTGGTCTGTCCATTTTCCTTGTGCTTTTAACGTAGGCACATATTTAGTAGCAATATCTGGATCCATCAATTTTTCAGGTGTATCGAAAATACTCACGATACAGTCGCTCAAAACAGGGTCGCTATCTTGATAGGTAATGGGCTTATCGCTGATGAGCAAAAGCCCTCTTTTGGTCAGCAATATTTGTTTGCCCAATGCTTTTGCCAAATCATCCGCAGCGAAATAAACAGCCCCATTGATGGTTATTTTTTCTACCGAAGCGGGAATGATATAAGCTGGCCTATCTACCTCATACACCCAACGGGGTTGTAATACTTCCAAGCCTTTCGGGATGGGTTTAGGGTGTATTTCTTTCTGGCTCATGATGGTTGCAAATGCTTCTGGCACAAATATTTTACCATTCTGCTTTACTGCTTCTGCACGGAGGATGTCTTTGGTGTCTAGCCTTATTTTATAGCCATTCACATAAGCATAGCGGCTACCAGCAAACAAGGCTGTAGTACCCTTCAACGCTTCCAAGGCACGGGGGCGTGCAGAACGGGTGTAGGGCAGGCCAGCATCTTGCGGTGGCGGGGTAAGTTTAGGGGTTTGAGCATTGGTAAAAACACACACAATAAGTGGTGCAACAAAGGCAAGTAACTTTTTTTTCATAAACTATCTTCTCGTTAAATGGGGTGATTGTTTGAATAAACCATTAAAATAGATGAATTCAGAGGCTTTATTATTAAAAAGGTTTAATGGAAAGCCAAAATTTTAGGGAAATAATCTAATAAAGGAAAATAACGTTTATCAACTTTGGGAATGGTGTATGTCAGTCTTTCTATCAGGCATAAGCCCCCCAAAACAAACAAGCAACCAAAAATTTTCAGGATATACATGGCAATTATTTAGTATCGTCTTTAAGAAAGGCAATGCTAATGTTTAATATGCCAGCGGACTTGTGTGTATGTGCCTAACACTATACTGCATGGGGCAAAATAGATTGAAAAAAGAGGATAATGGAGCCGAAGGCTGCTTAAAAGTTTGTATGCTAGATTATGGAGTTTTACATGTAAGGCCTTGTTTTGACGTATCCAATTACGGTTGTAGTTTTAGCTTTTATCATATCCATTTTTCCTAGCTTTTTATTAAAATAGTTTCAGTTTTGCCAATTTTTGGTGTTTTTTCCTCCTTTGTCGTTTTTGAAAAATCGCTTTCACTCATTTAAACCATTAATTATCAACAATATAGCAAAATTTTTGTGCGTGTTTTATGCGTGTTTTGTGCGTACTTTTTGAGTGATTTGTGCGTATTTTGTGAGTGATTTGTGAGAAAAAGTGAGTGATTTATGGGTGATAAACGCAACACCCAATTTTGGCACTACAACTATTTTAATATTAGCAAAAAAAGAACTACGATAAAAATGCCTAAATATTAGCTTGTAAATAATTTTGTATCAAGTGCATTTCTGGCATAAAGATACGTGTTTTGTAAATTGGAGGCACTTGCTTTTATTCTAGCGGTTGGTGTCTCACCAACCGCTAGATAAATAAAGAGCCTTTTCTAATGTTTCGTATCTCACCAACCAACGTAAGCTAATCCCGAAAATCCTTTACTATGCCAAATTGGTCACTACCATCAAGGTAAAACCCTGCACTACTCCATAAATATTCTTCAGGATACCTACAAAGCGACCATTTATCTAGCGGTTGGTGTCTCACCAACCGCTAGATAAAATGAAGGGCCTTTTCTAATGTTTCGTATCTCAACAACCAACATAAGCTAATCCCGAAAATCCTTTACTATACCAAATTGGTCACTACCATCAAGGTAAAACCGTGCACTACTCCATAAATATTCTTCAGGATACCTACAAAGCGACCATTTTTCTTTAATGGGATTATTATGGATGTATTTTAATTTGTCCATTAAAATTATCTCCGAACTTATCTGGATAGCAAGAGGGTCACGTTTCCAAAATTGAAATGACCTATCACTTTTATCTGATTTATATTGTTGCAATAAGGTTGGATTAACCTGTAATAAATATTTTCTAAAAGCATGGGCAGTAAATTTTGTAAAGCTACCGGCCACACTTTCTTTGCCATTCATCTTCAAAATGTTCCAAATTAAATGGATGTGGTTAGGCATTATTACATACCCATAAATATCTGCCAATTCATTTTTTACCAGATATTGCCAAGATTGAATAATAATCATCTTTAAATCATCATTAGCTAGTAGGTGTTGAAAATGGTGAATGGTATCTGTATAAAAATAAGCCTGCCTAAAGCCCATTTGCCCCTGTCTTCTATGGATTATATGCATGATACTAGATATCTATTTTACTCGTCGCAAAATACTGATTATTAAATAAGAAATATTGGGATATATTGGGATGAAATTTCCTAATGATTGCTGAGACACCAACCATTAGAAGAAGGTATTTAATATTAGTAATGTTTCTGGATTATTTTTTCTATAGGTTGGTGAGACACCAACCTATAGAAAAACAGCTATACCTCAGTGGCTTTGTATGACAATGATACCTTATTGAACCTGCCGCTGGCACTGCAAAAAGCCAGCTTCGATTCAATAGTGCTTACCGCTCAATGGAAAAACCCAAGCATTGGCAAACATGCCTTGGTAGCCCATTTGCTAGATAGCACCGTTTGGGATTTCCCTTCCAGCCCTGTTGCTTTTACCATAAGTGCCCCACTACCTGTTACCATCACCCATTTCAACGCCTCCCCTAGCGGCTGCGGGGCGATTGTATTGTGGGATGTAGCCGATGAAACAAACGTGCAAACCTATCAACTACAGCAAAGCGATGCCGCAGGCATATTTACCACAATGAAAACAATATTAGCAGCAAACAATGGCAGCAACAACAGCTATACCACCCAGGTACCCCAAACTACTACCACGGCATATTACAGGCTGCTATTGCAAACCAACACAGGCCAGCAGCTATACAGCCAAACAGCCAAAGTGCAAACGGATTGCTCGGAAAAAGAAACCCTTGCATTGCTGCCCAACCCTTCCCAAAAAGGGCGTAGCGCTAGCCTTAGCTACAAAAACGTTGCTTCCGCCAGCATACAATCTGCCATTGCCATATATGATGCTGCGGGCAAGATGGTTTACCAACAACCCGTTTCCTGGCAAAAAGGTGATAACCAATACAAGCTGCCTACATTGCCCACGGGCATGTACATCATTAAACTGCTGCACAATGGCATGGCGGTTAAATGGCAGGTGCTGTAAAAATTGCCACAAAGGCACGAAAACACGTAGCACAAAGAAAAGTTGCTTATTAAGTGCAAGTTTGGCCAATCTGTCACGAAGTAACGCATGTACAAAAATCATTACCGTACTCTTCAACCTCAACGGCTTTAAACCCCACACCGCCGAAAGTATCGGCTACGACAAAAACGCTGGCTTTATCTTCTTTTATATTCACAATTCGAGCGTGGATGAGGAGGAGCTTATAGTGTTAGGGTGAAGGCGTAGATTTGTCATAACAAACAGGCTGGTGTATGTTCTCTGAACTGTGCCTAGCCATTGCTTATTTTGAGATATTGACAAACATCCCTAAATTGTCGAAAGCAAAAAACAAGAACTCCGGCAAGCACGGGCCGGGAGTCCTGCGCCAGAAAATTCAAAGACTTTCCCAAGCATTTAATTGTTATTTTTAAATTTAATCAATATAAAAAATGTCAGATAAAATATTAGTTAACAACCAATCCTTTTTTTATGATAGTTTAAAATACATGTATAGTTTACGACCTAAAAACAAATATGAAATTAGGGGCAAATTAAGTGGTGTTTCATATTCAAGCAGTCCTGATACGTCCATTGAAAGTGGGCAAGATTTTCCAATAATATTACAAAATATAAGAATAATAAACTCTGCAATTGTGATTAATTGCTTTGCTTTATTTGAAAGTGCTTTTGAAAGTTGTCTTTTAAAGAACTTAAACACATCATCGTTGACTGGAGTTCAAGAGAAAATTGTAAGTAATTATATTAATGATATAATAAAACTAAGTAGCGAAGTACGTTATGCTGCAGAATTTAAGTCAATTACTGGCAAAAGATTGAAAGATTTTTTTTCTTCATTTGAATATGAAAAATATGAAATTATTAAAGAATTTTATTTACTCAGGAATTTAATTGTACATGGTTCAGCGACAAAGCAGGTTCATATCAATGTAGAAGCCTACAGTAAATTCGAGATGGACTTAGATGATAAAGAATATCAAAACTTAGTTGAATTTATAAAATCAAAAAAAAAGATAGAGGTTTCAAATCATCTTTTTTCACTTGATGTAATGTTGTCATGTAATGACATCATTGATATGCTTTTTGTTGCGGTAATTACTGTTTCTGCCAAACTTACAGAGGACGTCAAGTTATTCAAGTTTATAGATGAGAATAAAAACATTTTTAAAGCTGCTGGCTTCGCTTCACATTTATTTTAGTTACTCCAGCCAGTCCATTTTATTTAATCCCAACTAAAACAACACAAATAAAAGAAGTTCTGCTAGTGCTGTTTATTAAAAAGCACAAAGGGCATATAAGTACTTTGTACACCCAGATAAGTGGGTAAACTTTGTATTTATATGCCCTGTTGTAATAGCCTTAAACCGCTAAGAATAGTTTGCTATTTGTTTATGATTAGTTTTTTCAAAACTGATTCTTCTCCTTTTACTACTTTAATATAGTACATGCCATTGCTTAGGCCAGCTATATTTAGGGTGGTTGAAGTGCCAGCAGATGTTGTTTGTATCACTTGTTTTCCCGTACTGCTTACAATATATATTACCGAGTTTTTTACATTTTGCAGGGTGATATAATTTTTGGCAGGGTTGGGGTAAACTGTTACCGCTTGATCCGGTGCAGTTTCTACAGCCTGTACAAAGCTTTGGGCTGCAGCATGGGTGGCATTGCTGGTGCTTGTGATGCTCATAGAAGAAAGCTTGTCGTTAAAACTAAGCGAGGTAAGGCAGGAAACATCTGCCGTTAAGGTAAGGGAGGTGCCAGTAAGGCTATCGCCATCGTATAAAACAACTGAATATCCAGCGGGGATGCGTATGGAGGAGGCATCGTTATTTACACCGCCTGCTGCTACAATATTTGCTGTATAATAAGTGCCTGCTACAAAAGCTGCTGACCAAGTACCTCCATAATTACAATCTTTAAACAATTGCACCTCCTGTATAAACTTGTGCCAGTTTACATTTAGGCTGCCTGATTCGTGGTAGTACCTAAGTACATGGCTGCCAGCAGTAAGGGCAATATGGTTTTTAGATACGGTGGTATATACGCTCCATCCGCCTGTGGAGGCAACATTTACGGTGCCAGTAACATTTACGCCGTCTATCAACAGATGGTATGCACCACTTAAAGCGGTTGCTACACGGGTATTGATGGTGTATTTGCCAGTAGCGGCTACGTTGATGGAATATTCTTGCTACTCGCCGGTTGATAGCCATCCTACGTTATAACCACCTTCGCTACAAGTTTGTATGTCTACATCATCAAACCTGTACTGGCCGCCTGTATTGCCAAAAGTAGTATCGTGATAAGATATGCCTTCGCCACCTTTATCGTAATTCTCGGCTTCTATTTGCCCGGGCACGGTAGCAGCACTTGGACCAGGATAAGGTGCCCGTGTTTCTGTTACCCTTACTTGTGCTGTGTTGGCAGCATAGCTCCAGTTTGGTGCGTCGAAAACTGTTGAGGTAATGCTGTGCGAGCCTGAAACCACGCCAGTGTAAGTGGTAGTGTAGGTAACAGAATCGAAAGAATTGGAGACTTTGTTTATGGTTAGGCCTGTAATTTCTACGCCATTATCGTAAAACTTAATGGAAGAAATGCAGTTGGCAATATTGGGGCTTTTTACACCTGTGGTAAGCGTAAGTGTAGCTGGTGCAACATAGCTACTAGCGGTTACTTTGATGATTGCTTTAGGATCTACACCCAAAACTTTGGTACTAGCAACGCTAGTGCGGAAAGAATCTGCGTATAAGCCTATGCGGTTAATATGCCAATCTGTACTGCCTGTAAGCTGTAGGGTAGCAGATAATCTTAAGCTATCCATTTGAAAAGGCACAATGGGGTTGGCCAATTTGTTGGTTACTTTTAAGTTGTTTTGAAATACCATGCCCCACTTCACGAATGGATCGCTTGTTTGGGCGTAGGTATTATTGGTTGTTCCGTTTGCATTGAACAAATTGGCATCTGATACATAATTGAAAACCTGTGTAGTGCCTGTGAAACCCATATACACATTGCCTTTTGTTTGAGACCAAAGGCGAGAGGTAAATGCCTTATTGGTACCAGCCACGGTATCAAGCAAATCAGCCAATTCTGGGTAAGCTGCGCGGTAAGTGGCACTGCTGTAATAAAGGGCTTTTAGGTTGTTGAATTTAGTAATATAGGCTGCAATGGTATCTCTCTCAAAGGAAGAACTAACTGGTTTTGAACAATTAATCAGCACGTTATTAAAGAACCGATTAAAGTAACCATCGTGGTTATATTGCCCAATTACCCCGTTTACAACTATATTATAATTGCAACTATCTCCTGATGTATAATTATCTAAGTATAGTCCGTTGCCATTGGGAGAATCATGCAGGTAATTGTGGTTTAATTTATTGCCCCTATCTTGCCAATTGCCTGTGGCATAAAAACCACCCATGTCACTATATTCTTTTACCACATCGTATACTTCGTTGTACTCTAGTAGATTATTGTTGCTATTATCAAATTCAATACCTACATGGGGGCAATCGTGTATTTTGTTATAGGCAACATAGTTGCCAATGCTATTGCGCACATCTACGGCTGGAGAATAGAGGGGTATTGTTGTAGCATAAGAATAAATGTGGTTATTAATTACCTGATGGTTAGCAGCAGGAAGGGTTTTCAGATCGTTTGTGTATGCGGTGTCCCTTATAATAACACCCCCCGCCCCTACTAAATGTATGTCGGAGCTTTTTACGGTACAGTTGCTACCATTCTTTATATAAACGCCGTTGTTAGTACAGTAGCTGATATCAAAACCAGCAATAGTTACGTTGGTACAATTGTTTAACTGCACGCCATTGCTTGAGCCACTTACTATTTTAATGTTTTGAAACTGTGTGTTGGTTACATCGGTAGCTACTATTGCAGATAAATCGCCATAGCTAGAGTATTGGATGGTGCCTGTTGAGGGTACCCACATGTACAACATTTTGGTATTGAAGTTTACGCTCCATTCGCCAACAGTATCTATTTCTTCAAACAAATTGCTTACAAAATAGGGTTCCTTATAGTTGCCCGTTGGGCGGTTGTATTTATCGCCAATACCACCAGTTGTATAATCTTTTTGGGTAATGATCATACCAAGGGTATCGATAGATTTTGTTTTTATAAAATCTTGCACCCACGGCACACGCCAATTGCCTGCTAGCCATACACCTTCATCGGCTAAGGCTTTTACCCAGTATTTGGTGCGTAGGTTTTTGTATTTGAAGATACCGCCAGAGTCGGGCTTGTTTACTCCATTATACAATACACCGTTCATAGACATAGTACTGTCGTTTGGGTAACGGGATAGGGGCAATGTAACACCGTCTTGGTAAAAGCTGGGTACTTTTAAGTTGGCAACGCCAAATACACTTAACCAAACAGTAAGATTTTGTAAATTATAAGGCGTAAGATCTAACTGCATTACATGCGTTTTTGCAGCAGTATCTACAATCCTGTTTTTAACACTGTCTGGGATAGGTTGAAAGTCTGACCTATTTAAGGTATTTACGGGTTGAAAAATAGCCATTAGCGGGTTAACCGCTTTGTAGGTAACAGGGTAAGCTGCTGCCCTCGCATCTGTGGCATCTAACGAAAACTGTGGGTAAGTGCCATCTTGTAACCAGATAACACAAGGAACGGTAGTGTTTGCTTTGGCTACATCCCTTGCCCTGCTTAGGTTTACAGGTGTACCAGCAGTGGTACCATTACCAGATGAACTTCCCGTTGGTGATACATAGATATTGACCGTTTGGGCATATATATGGGAAGAAAGAAAAAGGGTGATAACAACCAAACATATTTTTTTGAGTCTAGTTATATATTTCATATGGCAAAATTTATTTTATTAAATGAAGAAAACCGTGGCGGTTTAAGCAGCACAGTGTCAAACTGGAAGACTAAGAATCGTTTAAACAACAGCTATTGAAGCAATCTATTTTGATATTAGGGTGGTTGTATTGTTTGTGAAAACCTTAAAAAGGAATAGTAAACACATGCAACAGGTTGTTGCATTGCTGGCAAAGCAAATCGTTGGTTAATCATACAGGAATCGTTATGGTGTAAAAGTGCGTTTTATTTATTGTTGCTTATTATCCCAAAAGAGCAGCTTTATGTGAAGATGGTGCAATAGTTTATTTGTGGGCTAGTTCACTTCAACTTAATCCTGACTAAAATAATAATAAAAAAAAAGAAGTGTTGCTTGTGCAGCTAATAGCGTGTACTTATCGGTTTGTTCTTTTTACTGCTCGTAAGCGGTAAAACTTCCCGAAAGTTTTCAACTTTCGGGAAGTTTGGTGTACATTTTGACTTACTTACTTGTACAACAAAAAAGAACATTATATGCAAAAAATAATTCCAAATCTCTGGTTTGATGGCAACGTAAAAGAAGCCGCTGAATACTACCTGTCAATTTTCAAAGACGGGAAAATGATAAATACTACTTACTATCCAATGACAGAAACAGAAGGACTGGCAGACTTTCAGAAAGATTTTGCAGGCAAAATTCTTACTGTGGAGTTTGAAATTTTAGGTATGCGATTTATTGGTATCAATGCTGGCCCATTATTCAAATTCACTGAAGCAATTTCGTTCATGATACCATGCAAAGACCAAAAAGAAATTGACTACTACTGGAATGCACTCACAGCAAATGGCGGTGAAGAAAGTGTTTGCGGTTGGCTCAAGGACAAATACGGATTAAGCTGGCAAGTGTGCCCTGAAAATTGGGAAGAACTCAATAAAAAACCTGGTGCATTCAAAAAAATGATGGGAATGAAGAAGCTAATTATTGCTGATTTTTAAAGTGAATTTACTTACGACAAGTGACAATTATTAAGTCCAGCTTGTACACGTCAGCTTAATCCTAAATAAAACAAGGCAAATAAAAAGGGTTTCTGGTGTACTCATGTGGCGCGTACCCTTCTATGGGTTATCGTAGCGTAGTAATCACCCCACCCTTTGGCATCCCTCGAGAGGGGAATTTGGCCACTAGCCCAGCCGTTCAGCTTTAATTGGTCACTTGTGCTTACCCAATAAAAGAAAAAAATACCCCTACCCGTTTTACCAGATAGGGGCATTGTGTATTTATAATCAACCCTTTTAAAAAATCACTTTGCCATCCCTTACCAACTGTGATACGGTATGCCCGTCTGCTTGTTTGGTAAAAGTGTATTCGTCTTTCTGGTCTTTCCAAGTTACGGTTAAGTGCGTGCGGGTGGCATCCCAGAGTGTTTTGGGAAGTTCTTCGCCATGCAGGTAGGGGAACAACAGGACTTTGAAATTTGGCGACGTGGAGCGTGAGGGCACCACTAGGCGTTTTGCAATGTCCATGCTGCGCAGATAAAACTGGTGCATATCCTCTGTTTTCAGGTTTTCAAAGGCTTCTAGCCTAGGGTTGGGTTCTTGGTTGGGTATGGCAGCTTCTGTGCTTTCTAGTACCCTCACCAAAAGTTGCGGATCGCCTTTTTGTGGGGCAAAACGGCCTACATTGTAAACGCCGCCCACGGTATTGTCCACTTCCTCCATATTGCGTTTCATGCGCTTGTCGCCCAGCACAATATCGTATTCACCCTGTGTGCGCTGATCCGACAAAGCATTAAAGCCCAGCGTCAATGCCCCTGTTTGCTGCTTTACGTCCACCAATTGCTTGATGGATACCAGTTCCACATCTAACTGCATAGGCATTGCCCACTCGTACAAATGTTCTTGGTTGTCTTTTTTAATATCATCCACAATCAACACATAATCATGCTTGCCTTTTACCAAGCCAGCCGTGCGGAAGGCATATTCCACAGGGTAGTTTTTTAGCCGCATTGGCCAGGTATCTTCGCCCCACATCAGTGGGTTGGTTTCCATGTTGCCATTGTAGTAGTCGGCCACCTTTCGCAAAGGGTCGCGTTGCGGCACTTCGTTGGGGTAATAGCGTTTCAGCTTGTCAGCCGTGTTTTTATACACGCCTTCTGCCCATTGCGGGGGCATTTGCTTGCCCACCATATTGTCTGCCACTGGCGATTTCAGCCAACTCCAATCGAAGCAGTATTTATAATCAACCGTGCCAAAAGTGGCTTCGGGCTTGTCGAAGTAGTTTTTCCAAGCAGCAGGGGTGGCAAAATAGCCTTGCCCACGACCATCAATGGTTATCACGGAATGGTACTTGCTTTCGGTGCTGCGCCAGCCATCCATCACCCAAACACGGCCATTAGCAGCCAGCCAAAAATTGCCCCTGTCCGCATGGTCGTGCGATTGGTACATCATGTCTTGCCTGCCATCAAACTGGAACATCAACCCATCCTTGCCCCATTTGTTCCTTGCCACCAAGCTACCCCTAGTAGGCACAAAATAAGTAAGCGGCATCTGCACGGGCGGTATGTTGTTGTACTGGGCAGCGGTTTTGTCGGGGTCCATGCAAAATACAAAGGCCGACACATCAGGTACTTGCTTAATGTCTTTGAACAAGGAGTTGGCATATAAGTAATCTATCTTGGCATCGGTGGGGAAAAAGTACTTCATGATCATCATCATCAACCAAGGTATGTCTGCCGTGCTGCCTGTATCGCCATGCGAATGCCAAAGTGCCTTGGCGTTGGGCGCCAAGGTATAAATCAACCAATCGGGTATGGCACGGAAATGCGGGTTGGTGAATGTATTGTAGGTTTTGTCCCTCCGGGCAATGGCAGCCATGGCCAGCAGGTCGTTTGGAAAAGCGTTGAAGGTATAAACGATACCTTCTGAACTCATGCCCTCGGGCGTGTAGGAATAGGTAAGGTAATCGCTCACAACGTCTTTCCCTCGCTCGAAAATGCGCTTGTCCCACCCTTTTTCGTTCTCAACCGCCAAGATAGATAGCGGACATGCAATGGACATGGCAATATGGTTCCATCTACGCCAATGTGGGGGCATCTCCATGCCTAGGCCATAATGGCCATAAGTGGCTTTGGTGTAAAATTTAATGAACCATTGCTTGTCGGCAGCCGACATACCAGCAGCAGTAAAGTCGAACAACTTGGCAATTTCGCCATTTGTGTACAAAGCTTCTTTTACTTCCATGGCGTGTACTGGGTTCACTGGCTCGGCATCAATATGCAGGCAAAGAGCTTTTAGGTAACGGGCAGCAATGGTGCCTGTTTCGGTTAAAAGTGCTTTGTCGCTATTCAGTTGTGCCAGCAAGCCCTGCACGGCCAACAAATTGCCTAGTTCTTTAGCTGGCAGAGAGTCTTGCCCGGCAACCAATTCCCTTGTTTTTAGCAGTTGGTAATATTGCCCCAATTTGCCATCGCCCTTGTGCAGCTTGTCCAAAGCATCGTTTGCTAGTTGCATAAAGCGTTTGCCCATGGTGGTGGTTTCCAAGCGGCTTTTGATGGCTGCAAATTCATCGGGCGAGGTAAAGATGCGTGGATGAATCCCGTTGGCAGGTGTCTTGCCTATTTTAGACATATCGAAGCCCTCTGCATTTGGCACAAGGGTTTGCTTGTATGGGTTTACCCAATGCATCGTGCCGTTTAATGCTTCCTCTGCGGTAAAAGCCCTTTTGGGCTGCTCTAGAAGCCTTGCATCATTGGCAGCAAGGGTATCATCTGCCCAATATTTAAATGTCTCTTGGATAGACTGGGCAAAACTGTGGGATGCGATAAGCGCACCTGCCACCACTAGGAACTTTTTCTTCATATTCATACTCTATATTGCTTGTGAGGTTATTATTGCTGTTTTATTATTAAATGATATACTAACTTTTTTAGGCTTCTTTGAGCGAATCTTGTAATCAACCACTTTGCCTTTTTCCCATTGTATATCTACCGTAAAGCCGCCTCTTGCTTTTAATCCTTTTACTAAGCCACTAGGCCAAGCAGCAGGAAGCGCAGGTAGTAATATTATCCCATCATCGGTTGATTGCATTAACATCTCGGCAACGGCAGCAGTGCCCCCAAAATTGCCATCAATCTGGAATGGCGGGCAAGCATCTAGCAGGTTGGGGTAAGTGCCTCCTGGCCCGTTATAAATAATAGTATCGCCTATTGGCGGAAGATAGCGCAATAATTCCCTATACATTTTATAGGCATGGTTGCCGTCCTTTAGCCTAGCCCAAAGGTTAATTCTCCAACCCTTGCTCCAGCCTGTTGTTTCGTCGCCCTTAATCTCTAACGTTCTTTTACAAGCATTAGCTAATTCAGGTGTTTTGTCTAAGGTGATATGGCTGCCAGGAAACAAGCCAATCAAGTGTGATTGGTGGCGATGTGTAGGCTCGGGGTCCTTCCAATCGTAATACCATTCTTGCAGGTTTCCCGCTGCTCCAATTTGATAAGGGTGTAAATTATCCAATTTGTTTTGTAGCGCAGTTACAAAACCTGCGTCAACTTTCAAGGCTTTAGCTGCTTTGATAGTGCTGATAAAACATTCCCTTATAATGGCCAAATCTGCAGTGCCGCCATACAATACCGATCCATTGTAGCCTGCATCTGTAATAAATGTGTTTTCTGGAGAGGTAGATGGGGAAGTTATATAATTGCCTTTTTTATCTTTCACCAAAAAGTCCATGCAAAACTGGGCGGCACCTTTTAGTATGGGATAACCTTTTTGTTTTAGGTAAGCCGTGTCTTGCGAAAAGGAAAAATGTTCCCAGATATGTGTACTCAACCATGCCCCGCCCATCGAGAAATTGCTCCATCTTGGCCTGCCTAGCCTATCACCAACTGGGTTGCTCATTGCCCAAATATCTGAGTTGTGCCCACAACACCAACCGCGGCAATGATAGAAGTTGCGGGCATTGGCAGCCCCTGTTTTAGAAATGTTTTCAATCTGCCCCAATAAAGACAGATGCAATTCGGTGAGGTTGGTTGTTTCGGATGGCCAATAGTTTTCTTGAGCGTTAATGTTGGTGGTGTAGTTGCATTGCCAAGGTGGGCGTACATAATAGCTCCAAATACCTTGCAAGTTGGCTGGCAAGTTGGGGGTGCGGGAGCTACTGATTAGCAAATACCTGCCAAAGTTAAAGTACAAAGCCTCCAAAGCCTTGTCCTCTACACCTGTTGCATATTGCTGCAACCTTTCATCAGTGGGCAATGCTTTATCGGTTTTAGGCCATCCTAGCTGCAAATCTACCCTTGCAAACAAACGCCTATAATCTGCAATATGTGCTTTCTTTATGGCATCGTAGCTTTTGGCCATCGCTTTGTAAACAATGCTTTGCGCAACTGATTTATAAGGCTTCCCTTGTTTTACAGGGTCTTTATCAAAACCATTAAAACTTGTTGCCAACGATACATAGATAATAGCCTCTGTTGCACCCGTTATTTTAATGGTAGAATCACCTACTATTTGTTTACCATCCTTGGCCTTTACTGCCATGTTGGCACCAAAATGAATACCCCTGTTTTCATCATAAAATATTTTACCGATGGTACCTCGGGCAGATGCATCCTGCCTGTAAGGCGCATAGCCAACAGCCATAATACCGTTGTTGCACTTTTCAAAACCGTAGTGAAGCACGCTATTAAAGCCCAGCTCAAAGTTTAAGGCTGCTTTTTTACTTGCTTTTAGCTTGATAATAATCAGCTTATCGGGATTAGAAACCAAGTATTCCCTATCGTAGTTTACACCGTTTACAGTATAATGCACTTTTGAAATGGAACTATCCAAATTAAGCCTGCGATAATAATTTGTTACTGCTGTGTCATGATCCATTTGCAGGTAAAGCGTACCTAAAGCCATGTATGCCTGACTGTAATGCCCCTGTAATTTTTTTATTAATGTATCTGCCGCAGGATAATCCTCCCTTTGCAAAGCCTCCCTTACTGTAGGTAGGTTTAGGTAATAATCTTTATAAAGCGTATCGCTTACCGGCTCACCCGACCATAGTGTGGCATCATTCAAATAGATTTTTTCTTTTGCAACACCACCAAATACAGTAGCACCTTGTGTGCCATTGCCCAATAGAAGGCTCTCATTAAAAAAGCGGGCTGGCTTATCAAACCATAGCACTTTGTCAGGTGATTGCGCATTTGCCAACATCAACCATAGGGTTGATACAACGGCTAATAGAATTTTACTTATATTCTGTTTCATGTGTTTACTTTACCATGGTTTTAAGCATCTCCTGCATATTCTCCCAGCCTGCTTCATGGTCTTTTGCATCTTTGCTACTAACAATAACAATTGACTGCCCGGCAGGCAATAGGTAGCTTTTAGGGATAGCAAGCAAAGGGCTGGCATTGGGTGCAGTAGAAAGATGAATGCTTGAGGGAATACCTTTAATAATTATCCCACCAAAATTTAAGGTTGCATCGGTAGTTGACCCATTAAAGAAGATGGTGTATTGCTTTGCGTTCAAGTAAACCTGAAAAGCAATAACCCCATCCTTACTAGGCAATTGTTTTACAATTGCCTCCCCCTTTGCCCAGGTTGTTTTTATCTCGGCTATAAAATGATAATTGGTAGATAGCGGATAATGATGCTCCACATTTTCCCCTTCACCCGCTTCATCCTGCATCAGTATTTCTGTAATAGGGGCTTTTGGCAACCTAAAAGGCACTTCTGCCGCCTTTAGACTTTTGTAGTTGTGGTCATGGATTTTCACAATCAAATCGCCATAAGCATATTCATTGTTGCCTAATTCCTTGATTTTCTTGGGTGTTTCCGCCAAGGCCGTGCCACCAAAAACTAGGCTAATTACGCCATCTATGCCATAAGCTGCAGCTTGGTCTTTCAATGGTTCGATACCTAACAATCCAATCACCCTGTCTGGTAGCCCTAGCCAAAGTTGCATTCCCTTCCAATCTACCACTGGCCCTTTTGTTGAGCTTCCATATTGGTGCAACTGATATGACCCTGCAACAGCACTAAAATCCTTGCCCATCACCACTGAGCTTTTCAGTTTGGAAGTAAGCCAAGCATAAGCAGTTTTGTTTATGCTGCCGTCTTTGCTAACCACATCTTTTTTTGTACGAATGCGGGAGTAAACACTCATCAAGGATGAAGATAATTTGAACTTGTTATCTGTAGCTTGCAAACCCATGATGGTGGCAATGCCAGGCTCATTATCGGGTATATCCCTTACGGTGGCTGCATAGTTGAATTGCCCATACCATGCCCTTGGCCCACAAATATTCCTATCTATTACCGTATAGTTTTCTGGCAGTGGCACTGGCTTTATATCGTTCCTGTACCAGCCAATATTGGGACGTGCGTCAGGCCAGTTCTTTAAGTCTGGCTTATCATTTTCACCACCCAAATCCAATATCCAGCGCAAGTATGGATTTCCAGTAATGCTTGCAACAGGCTCCCCGCCACATGGGCGGGCATTATTGGCATTCCAAGTCCCTTTCCAAGAAGGCACTGTCCAAAATTCGCCTAAACGGCCACTAGAAACTGGTCCATACCATTCCGTTCGCCTGAGTAATTCGAAGCATTTTTCATCACCAGTTACTTCATAATAACGGGACAAATAAGACACATCTGCATCATGGTAAGCATGCGATTCATTTTGATGATCCTTATAAGCAACTGCCCCATCGGCATATATATTCTTTGCCTGCACTTCCATTAAAAACTTCGATTTGGCAAGCAAAGTATCATCATGCAGGAACAAACCAAAATTCAGCAGCTCGTAAGACAATGCAATATCTATATTGGCATAATCGCCCTGCCTGTCCTTGGCTTTGCCATACATAACCCTTGCCCCTATTTTCATCCCCTCCTTTAATTTCTCTTGTTGGCTTGGCAATAAAAGATTGGGGAACAATTCGGCAAACTCACGCAAAGCACAGCTTGCAGGGGCAATGGCAAAGTCATCGAATATCTGTTGCCCTGCTTTTACTTCCTTCCCATTAAGCAACCCATCCACATAAGCTAAGTACCTACGCAAAAAACGCTTGAAAAGTTCAGGATCGCCACCCATTGGGCTGGCGGGGTTAACTAACAGCCAAAGCATGGCTTGCAACCTAACTGCAGTAGCACGGGAACCATATGCCCCCCCGTTTTCCTTAAATATTTGGCTTGTAGGCGTTATTTTCCCCCATACAATATCTTCTTTTTTTAGTTCATCTTTTGCTCCTGCAACCAGCCTTTCAATATAGGGGTTGCCATCTTTTACCTTCGGCATCTTCAATGCGCTTATCAGGGAAACATCATTGGCTTTTGCCACAAATAAAGAAGGTGGTTTATTAATATTAGCCGCAATATCCGCCAAGACCACCGAAGCCTCCTCAGGCAAATTAGCAGACATGTCATTCTCCGCCTGTTCTATTGCCATTTCAAAAACTACTTTCTTCCATTTTTCAGGCTGGCTGCCTTGCGGCAAAGCACCTACTTTGTTTTTTAACAAAACAAGGCTGTCGCCAACTGTTGGCTTTGTTTGTACTTGGCCAAACGTTTGTAAGGAAGCCAATAATCCTATTAAGTAAAGAAGCTTTTTATATTTCATAATCAATTTATTTATGTTTTTAGCTGCCAATGCACCAAGGCAAGAAGTTGAACTAAGACCAGTTGAACCCTTCTTGGAGTTCTGAATTGTAACGTTCCTGCAAGTTTAGGGGGTAAACCCTGCAAGTTACGGGGTATCCCTACGAGTTATAGGGGCATCCCTAAGAGTTATAGGGGCATCCCTAAGAGTTATGGGGGCATCCCTAAGAGTTATGGGGGCATCCCTAAGAGTTATGGGGGTATCCCTAAGAGTTATAGGGGCATCCCTAAGAGCTATAGGGGCACCCCTAAGAGTTATAGGGGCATCCCTAAGAGTTATAGGGGCATCCCTGCAAACTCGTAATTCAAAGACCTAGGGTATATCTATTAAACAAAAACCCTCAAAGCAAAAACACTTGGCATAAGAATAAAAGGAAGCGCAAAACCTCCTATTTATTACTTACTACTACTTCACTGGCAACTCCCAATTATCTGTCCTGAAAACAGCGGCGGGCAAGCCAGCCTTGTTCCAAAAGTTCAAATCGGGTGTAGGATGATCTGCCCAACCATACCTTACTGACTTAGGGTTTGCCACATTAGGGCTTGTAACCACTACTTTATCCCCTTCTATCACGGCATTACCTACATAAAATTTCTTATCCTCCCCTGCTATGGAGAAGCCGCAAAGTGCAGTGTCTTTGGCTACCAAACCTCCGCCAATATGGGTAAAACTAAGTATGGCTTTGCTGCCTTTAAACTCCACGCTTTTGTACAAAGGCCCGGAGTATTCTACCTTTTGGTTATACGCCATTGCCTTTGCTGCCAATACCAGCCTTGCACCCAGGGGTTCTTTTCTTTTGTAATGTACATCTCCATCAGGTTCTACCAAATCTGTGGTAACTAGTAATGCAGTATTTGGCTCGCTCAATGCGGAACGTTGCGCATCGCTAACAGTTGCAATGCCACTTGGCAAGTTGGGGTCTAAGGTTTTCTTCCTGTTGGGGCAAAGCTGCACGATGAAAAAAGGTATATTGCCTTGCCCCCACTCGCTACGCCACTCTTTTATCAAGGCAGGCAACAATTGGTAATAAGTGTTTGCCCTACCCACATAGCTATTGTTTTCCCCTTGGTACCATACCATGCCTTTGATGGCGAAAGGGATTAGCGGGGCAATCATCCCATTGTATAATACATTGGGGCCTCGGTAATCGCCCACCATGCCAGCAGGCACTGGTGGGTATGGCAAATGCTGTTGCTTGGCAGCTTCTTTATCTGCAATGTATTTATCTACAATAGGTTTCATCTTTTCTTTTCTTCGCTCGTATTCGGCACGGGCAATTGAGGGATTGTTATTGGCATCTTTTGGCAACCCTATATCCACCAAAGTCTTTTCACTAATCCAAGCTTCAATGGGCGTTCCGCCAAAAGATGAATTGATTATGCCCACTGGCACGCCCAATTCTTTTTGCAACTTACTTCCATACCAATAGGCCGTAGCAGAAAATGTTTTGGTGGTTAAGGGGCTAGATGCCACCCATTTGCAAGGCACTTCGGTTTGGGGAGTGTCTTTAGAATTGTGGGGAATGGTCACCAAACGGAGCATGTCGTTCGCAGAATTGGCAATTGCTTCTTTGCCAGCAGTGTCATAACTCAATGAACGTTCCATATTGCTTTGCCCTGTACACAACCAAACTTCGCCTACTAAAATATTTTTAATAGTAATGGTGTTCGTTCCTTTTATGGTTAATGTGAAAGGGCCACCAGCTTTTAATGGCTTTAAACTCACTTTCCATTTGCCATCCATTGCGGTAGTTGTTAGCTTTTGGCCTTCAAATTCCACAACTACGTTCTCGCCTTCTGAAGCTGTTCCCCAAACAGGCACGTTGGTTTCTCGCTGCAACACCATGTTGTCGCTGAACAGGCTGGCAGGTTTCACTTGTGCCTTGGCATTTGTACCTACAACTGCCAGTACTAGCCCTAAAATTAATTTATTCATATACTTCACTTTTTATTAAAAACATTTTTTAGAGACCTCACCCCAACCCCTCTCCAAAGGAGAGGGGCAAGAATAGAACCTCTGAGATTTTTACTAAGACAACTATGTCTCGTTACTTACCAGAGGTCATTTCATTTACCTACATTATAAATCATAAACCAAAGCTTTCATCCTAAAAATGGCTGGGGCAGTTGGCAATGGCGGGTTAATGGTAGGATTTGATTTTATCCTGTAAACAGGGGTCTTTTTGCTCCATAACAAACCCGCCTCATCACCATTCATTAAAGTATTTTTTTTCCATTTCCCTTCACTAAAATTGCCTTCCCACACATCCCTAAGCCATACTTCTTTGGCGGGGTTGATTGATTTTGCACTTACGTAAATATTCTTCCCCGCCACAATACATTCATTCTCGCCTGTTTGTATCACTATCCCGTAGGTTGTTGGGTATTTTCCATTGGCGTACAAATCTTCGTTCCTTTTTGTATAAGGCCTTGTCAGGTGAACATTCAACAACACATCATTCCCTAATGCAATAAAACCGCCAATTGTATCGTTTTCATTCCTGTAAAACCCTTTCATTTTTCCTGAACCTTGGTATTGCAAGATGAATGGTGCCATCTGTTGCAACATCCCATACTCCAGTTTCATAGAATCTGTTTGATCATCTATGCCAAATGGCGAGAAACAAATTGCATTTAGGTTAGCAAAGGCGTATGTGGCTCTGCCAGCAATAGCTTTGGTTTCAGGAATAAACAATGGGTTGTCGTTCCGATGAAAAAAGCCCGCTTGCAAGTCAAAGTCGTCCCCATAAATATCAGGTGAGATAATGTCTATTGCAGGGGCGGCAGCTTTCCAAATATCTGCCACCATTATTATGGGGCCACCGCTTGGGTAGGTGCCAGGCTTTGTATAATTTGGCCTTGCTTCGGGTTTAGGGGTTGCTGGCATCCAACAGTTTATATAAGTGGGCAAAGCATAGATTTTTTTGCCAGCTAGCGCAATTTCATTTACAAAAACCCCATAGTGCCAAGCCATGAAAAACAAATCAGTAAAATCTGTTTTGCCAAAAACTTCTGCCCAACTGCCCTTGGTTTTTGAGCCATTTTCTTTCCAAGCTGCTTTTAATTCTACCTCTATTGTTGGCTCATTTTTAATTAAGTATTGCAAAAGCGACTGTGGCACTTCTTTGGAAAAAGCTTCGTTTGCTGGAGGGCTAAAGTCGCGGGTTTGGGCAAAAACCCCCACTTCATTTTCTACCTGCATTGCCAATACTGTGTTTTCTATTGCATCTACTTTTGCAATATGTTTCATTACTTCAACGTATGCTTTTTTGTCTGCTTCTAAAGTAGCATTGCAAAAGGCAGATAAGGTTTGCGTGTTTTTACCATCGGCATTTTTTACCCGCCAGTATTGTTCAGTGTTTTGCATCAACCACATTGGTGCATAAGGCGAAATCCCATTTTTCCAAGTGGCAAGCCAAAGGAAAACTATTTTTAAATTGTTCCTGCGAGCCAAAGACAATGTTTGGTCAATGCTTGAAAAATCGAATTGATTTTCTTTAGGCTCAATCAATTCCCAAGATATAGGAACAAAAACAGTGTTTAAGTTGGCACTACTTAAAGTTTTCATTGTGCTTTCCATATATGCCCTGTTGCTGGCAGATGAGTTATATAGCTCACCTGCAAGCATAAGAAAGGGCTTGCCTTTCACTACCATTTGTGTAACCCCATACTTATTCTTTTGCAAATGCGGCAGTTGTGCATAGCCACAGCAAAAGAAGAAAGCAAGAAACGTTACCAATATATTTTTCATACGCAACCACGGGTTGTTTAGCATTTAATTTTATTCTTTTTCCAAAACAAGCACATCCATTGCTTTTACAGTTACTGCTTTTGCCGTTTTGTTGGTGAATATATCTTTCATAGGTGTCGACAGCTCTATTGGCTGGTCTTCCTGAGAAAAATTTATGGCATACATATAGCTTTTTTTGTCTTTAAGCTCGGTAATGTCCACTAGCTTATTAGCACACTTAGCCAAAGGGGAAATATGTGCGTTTGCGATAAAATCATGAACAAGTTCATTAATCATACTGTCAGAAGGCACAGTGCCTATATAGTAAACTGCACCTTTACCTACCCTGTTTTTTACTACGGCTGGTTTGCCTTTTAGAAAACGGCTTTGATAAGTAGCCAAAACTTCAGCAGAAAGTGGTTTAAAATGGTCATACCATAAAGAGCCAGTATATCCCTGGTTAATGGAGTGGCTTGGAAAATCAATAGCCGTATTTTCTTGCTTTATCAATGCAAACTGCTCTTCCATTTCTATACCAGCCAATGATTCAATCCCTTTGTTCAGTAACCTGCCAAAAGATTTCATGGATGGATTCCTCAGGCCTGTCATGCAGGTTATCACTATGGTACTCCCGTTTTCTGCTGCCTTTTTCAATTGGGCACATAGTTCTGGAGTAACCAGTATTTGTGCAGGCACAAGCACCAAGGGATAAGCACTTAGGTTGTCTGTTGGTGATACTATGTCTGTTGTAATTCCCTGCTCACGCAAAGCCCTGTAATAAGCATAGATGTGGCGCATATACCTGAAATCTGAGCTTACTCTGCCATCCTCAAAAGCCCAATCGCATTTAAAATCCCTCAGTACAGCCGCTTTTGCAACAGGGAAGGCATTACCAAGTAGTGCTTTTATCTTAGAAAGCTCGGATGAGGTTTGCTTTACTTCTTCATACCTTCTCCTAGGGATATTATCTGCGTCTAGCACGCCGTTCATCATTTGCTCGTGGGCATATTCAAATGTCCGGTATGGGAAAAACAAGATGCTTTCTGCCCCGTGTGCAAGCCCTTGGTGACACCACAAACGAACCATGCCTGGCTCAATCATTTTCCTTTGTTTGCCAGCAGTCCTAGAGATTTGTTGTTCAGTAACCCAAAACGGCTTTTTGCTTGCCCCCCTTATTTGCGACAAAGCCATTGAAGCCATTGCTGGATGAAAATCGAAGTTATCTACCGGGGCATATTCATTCTCTAATGTCCAAGTGTAAGGGTAATTGTCAATAGATAAAAAATCGCAGTTGCGGGCAAGTTTATACATATCTAATTTGTAAATAAACCCACTTGAGCAAATATTGTGTGTAACCTTCAAACGAGGGGCGATCTTTTTAATGGCATTTCGCTGAAGGTTAAAATAATCGATGGTGCAGTCGCTATAAAATTCCTGATAATCTACAAAACACCCTGGATTATCTCCTTTTCTAGGGAGGAATACTTGGTTAAAATCTGTTAAGTTCTCACTCCAAAAAGCCAAGCCCCATGTTTTATTAAGGGTTTCAAGAGTCTTGTATTTTTCTTTCAGCCAGCTTGCAAATTTTTGCCTACAGGTTTCGCAATAGCAATAGGGGTCTTCCGCCATTAATTCATTGTCAATCTGAAAGCCCTCTACATTGGGATTATTGGCAAAAGTTGTAGCCAATTGTTCGGATATTTTCAATGAATATTGCCTGTAAGATTCATTATTAAGGCAAGCGTGCCGCCTTTTTCCATAGGGTTTCCTTTGCCCGGTTTCGGTGACTTGCATTATGTCTGGGTATTGGTCAAACATCCATTTAGGGATGGCGGCTGTTGGCGTGCATAGCAACGATTTCATTTGGTACTTGCCCAAGGTATCCACTGTCTTCACCAGCCAATCCAATGTATAGGTATGGTTATCAGGCTGCATGTTAAACCAAGCAAAATCTCCCATCCTCACTATGTTTAGTCCTCCCGCCTTCATCAATTGTGCATCTCTAGAAACGTTTTCTATTGGAAAATGCTCTGGATAATAATCTGCCCCCAATTGGAAAGATTGCCCAAAACAAAATGAAGCAATGTGGAAGAACACAATAAATATGGTTGTAAATTTTTGCAATATTTTCCTTTTTTAATTATTCAAATTCTTCAATACCAAATCCGCCAACCTCTCCCCAATTTCCTTTTTGCGTATGGGGTGTATATCATCAAGTTCACCCAAATCGTCCGTGGGCACCATTGCTGTGTTTGGGATAGACAAAGCTGCTTTTTGAGCTTCCCAAAGCTTGGGCAATAAATCAGGTGTGGCATTTTTTACTGGCCAGTCTTTATAAGCGAACGGAGCTATCTGCACATAATAAAAAGGGAAACTGCCCTCGCCCCATGCTTTTCGCCAACCACTTACCAATGCTTCCATCCGCTTTGCATAAAACATCCCATCCCCCAAGTTGGTTTCTCCTTGGTACCACAAAACCCCATGGATGCAGTAAGGGATTATTGGGGCAACCATGGCATTGTAAAGGCTGGAAGGGTTAGGATAG
Organism: Parasediminibacterium schistidii; assembly: GCF_046546515.1. NCBI lineage: Bacteria > Pseudomonadati > Bacteroidota > Chitinophagia > Chitinophagales > Chitinophagaceae > Parasediminibacterium > Parasediminibacterium schistidii. The sequence continues at coordinate 52,096 of NZ_JBKHKJ010000003.1, forward strand.
CTTAATTTATGACCTGACTGAACTGGCAGTGGTGGCCTAGAAATCCATTGTTCAGAGGGAGGCACTACCGATAAAGTATCCATCACCTGAAATATTGCCTTTTCCCATTCTTCTTTTTGCAAATGCGTGGAAGTGCTATAAAGGCTGTCCCCAACCTCCAATGTCCGCCTTTCTTTTTCAAAATCATTGCTTTCTTTCAAAATGGATGGCGGCGTCCAAGCTTGTATAGGCGACCCTCCCCAAGCTGCATTAATCAAACCCACAGGTACATTTAATTCTTTGTTTAGCTTTTTTGCAAAAAACCACGCAACTGCTGAACCCCAATAAATGGTTGCCGAATCGGTACAAACCCGCCAAGCTACATTGGTTTCGGGCAAAGGCAATCCAGAACTATAGTGTGGTATTTGCAAAACCCTAATCGTTGGATGATTTACATCCTTCAATGCATCCTCATAGCCCTGCACCCCACGATACATTTTGTATTTGCCCACGCACATTTCCATGTTCGATTGCCCCGAGCAAAACCAAACTTCCCCAACCAACACATTGGTAATGGTTATCTTGTTCTTGCCTTCAATTTCCATTACCTGCGGTTGGTTATTGGCAGGCATCGGTTGCAGCCACAACATCCATTTGCCTTGCTTGGCAGTGGTTGAAACTTTCTGCTCCCCAAAAGTAAGCCTCACTTTTTCCCCTTCCTCCGCAGTACCCCAAACTGGCACTTTCGCATTGCGCTGCAGCACCATATTGTTGCTGAAAACATTATTGGGCTTCACATTGGCATTGGTATTTTTTACCAGCACCAATAACAGCAAAACGCAAGCAAGCTTCTTCATATTTGAAAATTAATACCTATTATTTAATTAGTTAAAACGAAGCAAGCAACAAATCCTTCGAATGATTTATCAAAATTAAAATCATTAATTACTCATTTTTCATTCACGCCCCAACTATTACTATCTCCTGCCTTTAATGTCAAGGGCGTTACATCAAATGATGCAGGCTTTGCTCCCGAATAAAGGATGGCCTCCTCCCCTTTTGGCAGCGCAAGTGTTACCAAGCCATCATGTTGCACCATTTTCACCGCTTTGGATGCCAACAGCTTTATTGCTCCTTTCATATCGCATTTAATGGTGCAGGGTTCACCTTTTAAACTTTTGATGCTTATAAATTTAGTAATCCCACCTTTCTTAACTGCACTAACCAAAAAAGCTCCTTCTACCCTTAAGTTATAGAAACTTGCATCTTTCCAAGCAGCAGGGAATGAAGGGAACACCCGGATTTTGCCTCCCCAGCTTTGGAGCAGCATATCCAATTCGGAACGGGACGATGCAATAGGCGACTCGAACGTGGGCCAGCCATTTTCACTATATAGTGTATTGGGCGTTACCGTTGGGCCAGTGCGGGGATTTAAAACTACCAACGAACGGTTCAGCCATTTCAATGCCGAATCGCCATTGCCAATGGCTGCCCAAAGCGATGAGGCACCATTAAACTTGAACATACAGTTATCGCCGTCTATGCTTGTGAAATGCTCAATAGATTGCTGCATCAAGGGCAACGATTCTGGCTGTTGTTCGATATTCAGTTCATACAATGGGAAAATGCCAAACAAATGGCTATAATGCCTGTGTGGCTTTGCAAATGGAACGTCTTTCCCAATCATAATCCCTGTGGAATCGGTGGGATAATCTGCCATTTTGCTCAAAATATTCCTCCACTCTATCACGTTTTGCTGGTCAACCTTTAGCCTGTTTGCACATTCAATCAGTGTTTTATACCCCCATTTAGCCAATGCTATATTCAGGCTTGTTTCATTGGCATTGCCATATTCATCTGAATAGGTGTATGGGATATGGTATTTACCATCATCGCCCAACTGCATAATGCGGGTATAAATAGTAAAGGTTTTTTTCATTAATGGATAAATGGTATTGCGAAGCCTTTCATCATCCATCGACAATTGATTGTGCGTGTAAAAAAGCTGCATCAGCCAAGGCAGGGCAATCAAGCGCATGGGTGTTTTATTGTTTGTAGATAGCCCAACAGGTGCATTTAGCACACCATAGCCAACAGGATTGCCCAAGGCGGCACAATCGTTTCGAAATTCTGGAGGTACATTTTTAATTAACTGGTCGGTATTTTTCTCTATCAGTTGGTACAATGCATCTGCTATATCAAGGTGGTTGGTAGTGCCTAAGGTGTAATAAGCTAATTGGATGTTGAGGTTTGTCCAATAAGCCGCCCATACGGATGGCTTGAACCATGGCCCCATCAAATCTACCACAGGGCGGTTGCCCCGGGTGGCACTGGCCAACTTGTATAATTGGATCCAATAAAAACTCTCTAATCGGGCATCGGGCAGGGAAACAAAACTGGCCGGGTAATAGTTGTGCCACCAATTGCGGTGCGCTTTTTCCACCAAGCCCATATCCTTTTGCAAGGCAGCCTGTACCGTGGCCACGGCATCGGCGGCAGACCCATTGGCTGGCAATAACCTAACTGCCCACCGGTTGGCCACTGTTATGAACGCTGTGTGTGAACCATCGGCATTGGTACGGTTTAGCCAAGCGGTGGCATAGTCATCGCCTTCCAACAATGGCTGTGTGGTTACCTCTGTGCCATTGGTAACGGATGTGGTATAGGGTGGGTTTGGCAGGTACGCCCCTTTATCTCTATTAGGCTGAACGGTTGGGCGGGGATGGTTACCTTGCTCGGGGCGGAATGAGCAACAATTGCCCGTTTCGCCACCTGTGGCTTTTATGTCTAGTACTATAAATTCTTCTTCCGAAGGCACAAAGCAGCGCAAGGTTATAGTACCCTGCGTGGTAGTAAGGGTGCCACTAACCTCGGCATCCCAAAGGTTGGTGCGGAAGCTGACTGCCTTGATGGTTCCCAAGGGCGAAAGCAATAACTGCCCAATGGGTAACCTGCCAAAAGCATTGGTGCTTTTAATGGCCGCTGAGCGGTGGTCGTACACATCTGTGCGGCCAATTTCAAGGCATAAGGTATTTTCCTTCTTGCTGTCTTTAAACAGGATGGCACCCAGTAGCCCATTGCCAACGAAAGGCCCTTCGTAGTAGTCTGCGGGCATCCTAGCCCAAACCATGTCTTGCTGGGCAAGGAAATTTGGCCAATCTACCTTTAGCTGTACTTGCGCAATGGCGGGCTGCACGCATGAGAGGATAGCCCCGCAGGCGGCAAAAAGGTATAATATGGCAACATATCTTTTCATATGATCAGTAATGCCTTTTCGTGTTTTAAGTGCAAATGTACTTCACGCATCTTGCGTTGATGGCAACCTATTTTGCGAGGGCGGCACCCCTTCTTATAGCATAGCCCTTTGCAAGTTTAAGTAGCGTTCCCGCACTTTGCAGGTATGTCCCTGCACTTTGCAGGAGTGCCCCCGCACTTTGCAGGAACGTCCCAAGGTTTTACAGGAGTGTCCCCGTATTTTGCAGGAATGTTCCCGCACTTTGCAGGAGCGCCCCTGCGTTTTGCAGGAATGCCCCCGAACTTTGCAGGAGTGCCCCTGCGTTTTGCGGGAATGCCTCTGCAACTTATAGGGGCAATCATTGCCCAGTAATTAAGTTCCAAAATAATTATCCGTGTCGCCATCTTTCCATGGGTTTTGGCTAGGTAGCCTACCTGCTTCCTCTGCCGTTGGCAATTTTTTTCGGTACTTATCTATATAAAGCCCCATTTTATCAAACTTTATTTTCGGGAAACTAGGTATCTTCTCATAAATCGGCGCATTGGGCTTTACATTCAAATTGCCGGAATTTGCATCTATAAACCCCGGATCCTTATCGGTAACAAAATTACCTTCCATTCGGATGATGCCAGTATCTGCCTTATTTTCCTTACCCAGTTTGATTAATACAGGTTCGCCTTTTTTAATCCAAACCACATTGCCGATAAACTTGGTGCGGATTGGCAGCTCGGGGTGGCTGCTTAATAGTGTTGGCATTTCGGGGAATTCAATGCTCCATGGCGGAGAGCTAGCGTGGATAGCATCTACGCCTGACAATAACTTTTTATTGGTGGCATAACCCCTGCCTTTGCCACGCTCATCCATGCCAAAAACAGGGCCATCGTTCTTGATGAAGATATTATTTATGATACTGTGGTCGGGGCCGCTGGCAATCCATATACCCGTCCTGTTACCAGCAAAAATGTTCCCATAAACAAATGTGCCTGAGGAACCATCGTCTGGGTTTACGCCACCCACGGTATTGTGGATATAGTTGTACCTGATAACCACGCCACGGATTGTCCAATCGAGCCAAGAATAAAACGCCCCCACATCGGCGGTAGCGTAGGAACAACGGTGGATTTCATTGTATTCAAACACATTTTTTTGCCCAGCAAATAATACCCCGTCCCGTGGGGCATGGTGTATTAAGTTATGCCCTACATAAATGCCTACTGCATCTAGATTTTTATTATCAGAATAAAGGTCAACTGCGGCAGAATATTGCGATTTCAACGCACCATAATCGTGCAAATGGTTATTTATAACATAGTTGCCCGATTCTATCAGTTTTTCCTTGTTGCCGCCAGATATAACGATGCAACCCCTGCCCAAGCCATACATATCACAGCTTTGTATGCCGCTTTTTATGCCATCCAATACAACACCTCGACCTCCCAAGTTGCGGAAAGTGCAGCCCGCCACTAAGTTTTGGTTGCTTTTGGTAAATACCATGCCATCGCCCAAGGAGGCTTCTAGGGTTAGCCCTATAAACGCAACATTGGCAACATTATTAGCGGATATAATAGGCTGGTCCATTTGCGAAACCATAATATCTGCTTGGTCAATCGGGGCAGGCGGCCAGAAATAAACAATGCCTGTATTGAAGTCCATACACCATTCGCCGGGTTTGGTTATTTCTTCCAGCAAGTTAATGGCATACCACTCTTCTTTACCGGAGCCTTTTGGGCGTTTGTATTTGCTGCCAATGCCAGCCTGCAGGCCAACTTTAAAAGTGATTTGGTGCGTAGTTGTATCTATGCTAGCTACTTTTATGGCAGGGTTTTCCCAGCCTACCCGCCAGAAGCCTTTCAGCCATATATTGTTGTTGCCCTGCCAGTTTTGCACGGGGGTACTGTCTTGGTAAATAAAAGTACCCGGTATGTTTTTTTCGCCCGGGTTCACCACTTCTTTCATTGTGGTGTTGCCTTCATCAGGCCAGCGGGACAATGGCAACCGTTTGCCATTAAAAAATAATTCAAATATGCCTCCCCCATCGCTAAACATATCAGGGAAAACATCCTTGTGGTTAATGCCCAAAGCCTTGGTATCGAACTGATAAACATTGCCCTTAGCTATAGGGTTTATCCTTGCTAATATCTTAGGGTTGGCAACGGCACTAATGTCTTTTGAAGTAAGTTTTTTGCCGCCAATTAAACTAACCTCCTCGTCTTTCCAAGCCTTGTAAACAATTGGCGAACCTTCGGTGCCGCCATCATCAGCACTTAATTCAAATGATTTTACAAGTGGGTAAACACCACCCAACAAATTGATGGCAATACCGCCTTTGGGAAGGTTTTTATGCTTTTGTTTCTTCACTTCTTCTTTTGCACGTTCCAATGTGGCAAAGGGACCATCATTACCCGAAGCGGTTACTTTCATCCCGCTCCAGCCATCATTGCCCGTTGGGGAAATAAATAATTGGGTGGGGCATTTATCCGCATTTATGTCTATTTCTTTAATAGCAGGTGTATAGGTGATGGGCGAAAATGCTTGCCCATGAGCAGCAAATAAGCTGCAGGTTATTGCTACGATTAAAAATGTCCTTTTGTTCATGATGTGATATAGTATAAATTTTAGTTAATACAAATTCATTTGCCAATAAGAAAAGTATTGTACGATTTGGCCTCAAGGTCAACCGATAAAACTTTCCCGCCAATGGAGCATGAGAATTTTTTTGTGGTCGTTCCTTTGTTTGCTACTACAACTGCGATACTCCCATTTGGGTTTTGAAAGATGATAGCATTATCATTTGCTTTATTAGGCGTTAGCAAATAAGCACCCGGTGCTACAAAAGCACTAAAATGTTTCATCACATAAAATTGTGGCGTAAAAGAAAAGGTCTTGTTTTTGGTATCTACCACTACTGAACTGTTTTGGCTCCAATCCCAGCTGCTTTTTCCAGTTTCATCCAAAACCATGTTCCAATACATATAGGCTTGGCAGCCCCCTTTTAAATAAGCGTACATCAAGCCGTATGTATCCTCGCCTTCTTTCCAAGTGTTTTTCCCATTGTAGCACCTCGTTTCCGTTTCCATCATGGGCAAGTTGTAGTTTTTCCGAAGGAAAGTCAAGGCTTTTAAGCTGTTGTATTGCAAACCAAGGCCAGAAATGTAAGCGGCAGCCTCTTTGTCGTCCAAAATCTTTTTAAACCAATTCGTGTCGCTATTAGTAATAGTACCCAGCCAAATTTGTGCAGGCACTTTGTCTTCCTTAAACTTTGGGCCCAAGTAATTTTTAATATAATCACGCATGGAGTCTGCGTTCAACCATTGGCAGCTTGGGTATTTACTTTTAATAATAGGCTCATTTTGTGGGTGAATTGCCACCAGTGGAACGCCCGCTTTTTGGTATTCCTGCACATATTTTTCTTGGTAAAGCGCATAAGCCTGAAAAATTTTAGGTTCAAACTTTAGGCTCCCGCCAGCATAGTTGTTGTTTGTTTTCATCCAGGCCGGAGGGCTCCAAGGGGATGCCCACACTGTTAATTTGGGGCTGTATTTCATAGCTGCTTTAATAAAGGGTATCAATGTTTTCTTGTCCCTTTCAATAGAGAAATGTTTCATTTCGTAATCATCAGGAAAATCGTCATAGGAATAGGCATCCAACGCAAAATCACTTGCTGCCATCGGAGTACGGCAAATATTGAACTTGCTTCCTTCTTTTTGGTCAAACAAAGCCTTTAGCACTGCTTCCCTGTCTTTTTCGTCCAATACCTGCAACGCTTTCCATCCCAATTCATTGAAGCAGCCACCCCATCCTGTAATTTGTTGTGCTTTTTGTGATACATCAATCAAAAACAAAGAATCATTAACGCCACCATCCAATTTTTTTAATTGAAGCGTTGGATGCGCCTGCCACCTTGCGGAATCAGTGGTGCTTACCCATTTTACTTTTTGTGCTTGAACCCCAAATGCACAAAAGCCTACTAAACCAATTATTATCTTTTTCATATACTATTTTAAGAATTTTAGTAAGCTATCAAGAGCCTATCAAATTAATCCATTGGCGGGAACAACTCGAAGCTCCTCAACGAAATGCCTCCATTCCCTTTTATTTTATTAATAACTAAACGGACATATTGTGCTTTTATGGGTGCAAAAGTTTTTACATATTCATTCCTCGGCATATCGGTATCATTAAAAATAGTTACCCAATTATCGCCTTGCTTGTATTGCAAAGAGAATTTTTCGGGCATATTTGTAAAAGCACCAACCCTTACACTACCAATACTTTGTTCTGCCTGAAGGTTTATTTCTAGCCAACCTGTACTATCTTTTGAACGCCACTCGCTGCCGGGGTTGTCGTCAACCACATTCTTTACTAGCCTTGCTTTATCTTCCGTGCAGGAAGTAGATACTGGCTTGTCCGTGGCTAGGGAAGTAACACGTTTTATATCGCCTTCCACTTCCAAGGCAATAACAGAGGCGATGGAATCGGGGGCTATAGCAGGAAGTTGGAGGGTTAGTTTTTCACCAATGGCCTTTATCCCAATCTTTTGTTTATTGTCAGCCAATAAATAAGCCTTGGTTACTTTATTCGTTAATTTTAGTTTTAATAAACCATCCTTTGGCCAGTCATACACATGCAGGTACAAAGTATTTCCCTTGCGGGTATTTTCACCCCAAGGCAAGTAATCAAACGGCCCCCTGTCGCTGCCATAAATGGATTCCCCATTTTTGGCTAGCCATGAGCCCACGGCTTTTAACCTGTCCACATTGTCGGCAGGGATTAAGCCTTGTGCATCTGGGCCTACATTCAGCAGTATATTGCCGGCTTTGCTGGAAATATCAATTATCATTTTTAATATTTCTGAAGTTGGCTTTGCAGGCTTGTTTGTGTAGCCCCACCCGCCAGTTGTGGTAACACAGGCTTCCCAATAACCCTTTGGAGCAAAAGGGCTAATGTTTTGTTCTTGCGATTGAAAGTCGCCCCCTGCCAACCTAGAATCTTCAATAACATTGGGTTGGAATTGTTTTAAAATATCGTGAATTGGCTGCGCTAGTGCTGGCGTTATTCCTTTAGAGCCATCATTATCAAACCAAAACTCATAGATAGGCCCATATTCGGTTGCCAATTCCCTTACCTGTGGTACAGCAACTGTTTTCATGTAATCATCCAAGTTGCCATTCTGGGCTGAGTCCCAATGTGGGCAGCCAGCCTGCCCACCAGGATGGTGCCAGTCGGCAATAGTGGAATAGTAAATGCCAAACTTAATCCCTGCTTTTTTACAGGCTATGGATAATTCCTTTACTACATCACGCTTAAAAGGGGTGGCTTTTACTATCGTATAATCAGTAACTTTAGAATCGAACATTGCAAACCCATCATGGTGCTTGGAAGTAATGACTAGGTATTTCATCCCTGAGTTTTTGGCAATGGAAGCCCACTCATCTGCATTGAACTGTGTGGGGTTAAATTGGGCTGCCAGCTTTGCATACTCCGCCACTGATGTCTTGGACTGCCGCATATACCATTCGCCCTTGGCAGGGATGGCATACAGCCCCCAATGGATAAACATCCCAAATTTGGATTCGTTCCATTCCTTCATTTTCTGCTCATAAGTAAGGGGGACTGACTGGGCTGACAATACATTGCTCATTTGAAGGGCAATGATTACTATCAAAATACTGATTATTCTTTTCATAATTTTTTATGCCATGCTTTTTTGGCCACTATTCCTTGAAATTTCTAAGTGGCTATACGTAATTCTTTGTGCTTCTTCGTGTCTTTGTGCCTTAGTGGCTAATATTTCGTGACTAATACTTTTAATTACCAAAAAACTTTAATGCCTCTACTATTGTTGTTACCAACTTAGGTGTAAATGCCTTGAAAAAATCGGAATTCATCAAGGTAAGTTCCTTTTTATCTTGGCTAATGTATTCCGGTGTTTTATCCATAACAAACCCATAAGTGTCATTTACAAGCACACTGTTGGCTTCCATTATCTTCTTCACTCGCTGGTTCAGCAGGTATATTTTTTCATTGTCCAGTTGCCCAAACCATGCCGTGGGAAATGGTGCTTGCGTACCCCACATCAGTTTTGCACCTGTGTTTTTGAGGGTAGTAACCAAAGCAGTAATATCGGCATCAAACTTTTGCAAGCCTTGCTCTGAAAAATCGGTAATGCCGTCATACCCAACCGACAAGTAAATAACATCCCACTTGGTGCCGCCCAATGCACTTTCTACATTGTTATTAAAAGCTTTAGGGTTATTAACAGAAACGCCCGAATAAGACACACTTCCAAAGCCAGTTAACTTCTTAATAATTTCAGGGGCAACCGCCAACATCCTGCTATCTGTCAGCAATAAAATCTTCCGTTGTTTGCCATCCGAACTCCCGCCCATGTCATACAATACAGAAGGTAGGCTATCTAATGGTTGCAGCTTGGCAATTTCAGTTTCTACCTTAGTCATCCTCAGTTTCTGGTCTGCTGCTGCGGTGAAATCGAACACGTCCTTTTTATCAGGGAAAAAAGTAGTACCCCCAACAGAACATTCCCAATTGGTTAATATTTGATTGGCTATGGTCAATCCTTTTTCGCCTCCATTAATCAAATCCAATTGGCAAAGCATATACTCGCCTTTCCCTTGTTTTATGCTTGCCAGCACTGGATCACGGTTCAGGTACCACATTGCCTGCCGCATGTCTTTCCCTTCATTGATGTATTCAGCCCCAAAAGGTGGCACGCTCCAGTCGTTCCGCCAATTGCTCACCAATATGCGGAAACTATCATTCACCGAAACTGGGGAAATGCCTTTCATCTTCACCCCATTTTGAAACATGGCTTTACCGTTCCAATTAAGGGTTATGTTAGATAAACCAGAAAGGAAAGGGTCGTAATTGGGTTCAAAAGGCTGGGGTACCACCACGCTGTCATAATACTCAACGCCTGTTTTGGGCGTGCTACGCAATGTCCAGCTTGTAGCTGCTTTCACGCAGCCAGCTTTTTCATCCAGGAAAGGCTTGGTTAGGGTTAAGCTATCCCCGATCAATTTCTTGTAGCTGTCAATTGTTTTATTTGTAATTTGATAAATGCAAACTCTTCCCCCATTGTCTTCAAAAGATTTGATGGTTTTTACTTCTTCGTCTGTGAGTGCGTTTGTCCTTGCATCTAAGAATAATACTTTGAAATCTTTTATTGAAGCAGCATTTACAGCAGAAATTGGCTTCGCTGTTTTATTCATCCAAACAACAAAATCTGTTTGCCCATAAACTGCGGCTTCATTTGTCTTGATAATTGGTTTGTAATTAGCAGAATTGTCAATCAAGTTATGCAACAACCACCCCGCAACTGGCTCTAGCTTCGCTGTTTCTGTAAGTTTCAAGGAAGTTACCCACGCACATCCTTTGCCAGTATATATTTGATGCAATGCCGATGTCTTACCATCTTTGTCTCCTGTAATCAACACCCTTGAATTTTCAGAGACACTTGGTTTTTCCATCCCACCATATTCGTTGCCTCCCTTCCAAAAACTAAGTTCTTCCTGCCCAATACCATCTAAGACTTTGTAGTTTGCCCCGTTTGCAAATAGCCTCGCACTGCCTTTGAGCAAACCATTATCATTCATAAATTGAATTAATGTCAAGCCTTGATAAGCTTGTGTTTTTGCATAATCTGGAAGTTTGTTGCCTACAACCAAAACAATATTTGCATCTGCTGGATTACTCATTCCAAGTAGCTTCTTAAAAGGTATGCCTGCATCGGTAAGCACTTTAATCAATCCCCCATCTTCATCAATCACCCCAATCTTTTTCCCATTCAAATGCAAAAGCGAAGCCGATAACCTTGGGTAAATATGCCCTTCCCGTACATCTTTGTATCCTGCTTTGCCTTTGTACCAAAACTCACGCACAATATGGATATGCGTTTCCGTGGATATCGAAGGGATGTTAAAATGCCATTCCACGTCCCGCAGCATATCGCCTGGCTGCAAGGATTGTTTTTTGATGGTTTCGGACAAGACTTTGCCCTCTGGTGTTTCTATTTTGCAATGTATTTCATCCACAAAACGCAGGTCATCATACTGCAACAATGGGGTTTTAATGGAGGCATTTTCCCCACCAAAGAAGGAAAAGTTTTTGCTGTCATACGGGAAGCGTACCCATTTCATGTCCTCGGCAAACAAATAGTAGCCGGGGTTTGGCTCGTAAACGGGCAAGGTAGGGTCCCAGATGTTTACAGGGGTAGCACATGGCAGTATTTGTTTGGGTTTCACGCCCGGGCCTTCCAGTGTTTTATAGGCAGGCGCAATGCCACGGTATCGGTTGTAAGGCTGCCAGCGGAAAAACACGCAGCCAAAATCCCATGGGCTAAGGGCATTGATGCGGTGCAGGCTGCCGGCAAATGTTTTGCCTTCCCTCACAAGGTCGAACGCTGCTTTTATTTCGTTTTGCCCATCCCTGTAAATGCCCGTTGCATAATCTTGTGCTATTACTTCATAGCCGGCCGTGCCATTCCCAAGGGGGCGGTTGGGTTGCCAAACCTCGCCACATTCGTCCCACACCATGGGTTTGTTTGCCCCAAACTGTTCCCATTCCTTAAACACGGAATCGGTATTGTAGTGGTGGCCAATTATGTCGCCATGCGTGGAGAAAGCACTAAAGTCCGAAGCGAAAGCAGGACGGGTTTTGTCAATGGAATGGGCATGGTCTATCAGCCAAGGCTTTTCGCCACCGCCTTGCCAGCGCAATTCGTTAGATACGCTCCATGTAAAGATGGAGGGGTGGTTAATCAAGTTTTTCATCATATCGCCCAAGTGCTGCTTGGCAAATGTCTGGTCTGTAGGTACTTTAAAGTGGAAAGCAGGTTCTGCCTCCAGCAAAAAGCCCAGTTCGTCTGCTACTTCATACAAAACCTTGTGCCTTGGGTAAATATGCAGGCGCATAAAGTTCACACCCATCTTTTTTAGCTCGGTGAACCATGTTACAAAATAGGCACGGGAAGCCTGTACATCGCCTAGGTAATGTTCCCCATGCCCACGTAGGAACAGCTTCCTACCGTTGATAAACAAGTTAGGGCCAGCCCAGCTAATTTCCCTGAACCCAAAACGCTCTTTGTGCCAGTCTATCGCCGTGCCGTCTTTCTTATACAGCACTGTGTTGAAATGGTACAAATATGGGTCATGCGGGAACCATAAATGCGCATATGCCCAAGCCTCGTTTACCGCAAATGTTTTGCTTGTTTTGGCTGGCAGGGTTTGCTCGCCGCCATCAATTGTTTTTACCACTTTACCCGTGGCATCTGTAATAAAATATTTAATAATAAAAGTCTGGTTATCATCTGTAGTATTGTTAATAGGCACATCGCAGGATATGTTTTTATCTGTAAAAGATGTACGGATTACTAACCCTTGCTCCACAAAAATATCGGGCAGCACCTGCAATGAAATATCATCCCAAATACCTTTCGATTTCATGCTTTCCCCACCGCTTAGCCTTGTTTCCTCCTCTTCTATCCTGATTTTCAATGAGTGGCTGCCAATAGAAAGGTTTTTGCCCAGATCGAAATTCCTGGCACTGTATCCATCGTGGATAGTATCGAATATGTTGCCATCAAACAAAACAGAATAATTCTGCCAGCAGCCGTCTACATGCAGGCGTAAATTCTTTTTTTGCAGGTTAGCATCCAACACTAAATCTTTCTTGTAGATAGCCCCGCCCTTCCATTCACGGGGGTAGTTAAATACATCCCAATAGGGCTTGCCCCATTTGCCGTCCCAAACATTTGTGTATGCACCTGGCACACGGATTTGCGTAGTTTGCTTGGCTTTGTTACTTGTGAAATCCCATAGCCCGTTTAGGCTTATTTCCTTGCGAATTGATTTTGTAGGCAGTGCAAAAGGAAGATGGGAACCAACAGACTGAGCAAATGTGGTTTGAAAAAATATACAAGCAAAAACAACTACAAAAATTTTCTTCATAAAATAAAAATAAGAACCCTGTTTTGGATAATACAATAATACTTTATAGCTTTTTTAAACTCTATAAAGGTTGAAAATAAGTTTAAATCAGCTAACAATTAATCAACATCGGTTCTAAAAGGACTGGCAGGTAAACCTTCTTCGTTATATAAATTTACCTTAGGAAAAGCTTCAAATCCATAACGTGCTGCTGCTGGTTTACTTATTTCTGGGCTAGAAATAATTACCATATTGCCTTTTATCACTGCGGTAGCAGGTAAAAATTTTTTACCATCACCCGAAATTACAAATCCTTTTAGCTCCCCATCTTTTGCTACTAATCCATTGCCTACATGTGTAAATGAAACAGTAATGGTATTGTCTTTTACTTCAAAACCTTTATACAACGGACCAGAATACTCTATTTTTTCATTGTAAGCCAATGCTCTTGCTGCAATAGAGAGCCGATTACCAACTGGTTGCTTAAATGGTGGATGAATATCGGCAGAGTCGCCACAATCGGTAGTTACTGCCATTGCCGTATTGGGTACTTTTTGTAGAGTGAGCAATTGAGCTTCTCTTAACTTGGGGTTGGCTGAACGAAAGGGAGCAATTTGAACAAACAAAAAAGGAAAATCGCCCTGATTCCAATGCTGCCTCCAATCCTTAATCATTGTAGGGAAAAGCGTTTGGTATTCTTTAGCCCGACCGCCATTAGATTCGCCTTGATACCAAATTACCCCCTTAATTGCATAAGGAATTAATGGATTTATCATTCCATTATACAAACCTCCTGCACCTCCAGCAGGATTTCTTGGTGGTGCAGGCTTGGCAGGAATTGCTTTTTTTGCAATAGCAGCAGCCAAACTATCTTCTTTCCATTTGGCTAATAAGCTATACTGCTCTACTTTAAATTTTTCTGTGGCTTCTGGATAGGCTTTTAATGCTTTATCATAATCTTCCACTAGTTTTTTCAACTCAGGATTCGATTCTAACGCAGCCCTTGTAGTCCAGTTTTCGGCAGGAGTGCCTCCTACTGATGTAAATATCATCCCAATAGGCACATGAAGATGATTATATAAATCTCTAGCAAAAAAATAACCCACGGCACTAAAATTTAATACAGAAGCCGTATCGCAAACCACCCACTTAGAATTGGCATCATATACAAAACTATCCACTGCTTTTTTTGCCACAAAGTATTGGCGTATTTCAGGATATTTGGCTTTGGCAGCTTCTTCCATATAATTTACAATAGGTTTTTGTGAACCCCGCAGCCCCAACTGCCGCTCCATATTGCTTTGCCCACTGCAAACCCACACTTCACCTACCAACACGTTTTCAATAGTTATAGTATTGTCCCCAGTTATTGTCATTGTAAAAGGACCACCTGCTTTTAACGGTTTTAGTTTCAACATCCATTTACCTTCCTTAGCAGTAGTGCTTATTTTTTGACCATTAAAACTGATGGATATTTTTTCTCCATCATTTGCAGTACCCCAAACTGGAACAGCAACACCTTGTTGCAGCACCATATTATTAGAAAACAAAGAATTGGGTTTTACAAATGCAAAACCATAATTACATATCAATAGAAAAATAACAACAATTATTTTGTTCATACCCATCATTTTAAATTCAGTTCTTTTTAATTAATGACCATTTATTAGCAATCCTTATGTTTTATTAGGGATGCTTTTTTGATACCCGTAGGCACACAGCCCAAATTGCTACCTAAAGTGCAAGCTTTCTTTGTGCTTCTTTGAGTTTTTGTGGCTTTGTAGCTATTTCTATTTAAGCACCATTATTTCTTTGCCATCCCTTTTTATTGTTATCCGTGTACGACCATCAGCCGCTTTTGCATAGGTAATCATATCTATTTGCCCCGGCCATTCTACTTTCAGCACTGTATGGCTGGCATCCCACGAAGTAACTGGCATTTTCTGGCCTTTTTCATAAGGGAACAAGAGTACTTTATAATCTGGAGAAACTGTTTTGCAATTAATGACCATGTGATTCATGGATATATCTTTCATTGGAGGGTTAGGCAATAGATAATTTTCTACTATTGCTGGCGCAGAAGCATCTGCACCATCGGCATTCAACACCCGCACAAGCATTTGGCGGTTATCGCCATTGGCTCCAAGTATAATATCGTTTTTAAAGTTTTTATCTTTCTTATCCACAGTCGTCCCCTGCTGTAGCAAGTCATCTTCCAGCGACATGCCAAACTGGTAATCGTGTGGGCTTCCATCTTTCTGAATGTCATCTGTTATTAACACATAAGGGTATTTCCCCCTTACCAAGCCAGTGCTACGAAAAGCTTTTTGAACGGGATTGTTCGGCAGCCACCATTCAGACCCTTTCTTGGATGTTTGCCAATATGGCAAATCGCTATAAGGCATGTCCATCCATGGCAAACTACTTTTGTGCAATGGGAAATCATTGGCGGTAAATAGCACCTGTACGCCACCTTTCGGGAAGCGGTTATTGCCCCCCGTAGTCCAATCGTAGCTGGTTTTATAATCCCCTGCTATAAAAGTTGCATCTGCATTGTCTTGCATATCAACCGTTTTTCCTGGCGCAAAACCCGGGCCTTTGCCATCAATCAAATCAACAGACCTGTGCTTGGGCAGGTAATGTTCCTCCACTTGCCTAAGCGGTTTGTATATTACCCAGTAACGGCCTAGTGCGTGGATGTTAAAATGCGAGCGGTCAGCATATACATGCCCACCAGCCACATTGCGTGTAAGCGAATGTAATTGCAGGCAATCCTTGTCCCAAGAAGTACGGGTAATCATATTGCCCGTGTTGTTGCTAAAAAAAGTAAGTGGCTTGCCTGCCGTGGCCATGTCATGTGCTTGTGTGTATGATTTGCTCTCGTCATAAGGCACGCACAATATGGAGTTCATGAGGCCATTGTCCAGCAACAAGGGATGGCCAAAATGTACTTGTTTCTTTAAGAAAGCATAATCGTCCCCAACCCAATTCCTATATACAAAATCTATGGTGGGGTCGTTCGGGAACATCCTTTTTATCACCATTACATCTATCATTGGGGTGGTATTGCCCCTGCCGCCCAAAGAATCAAAGAAGGTAAAAAACTTGCCCCAAGGATCCATGGCATGTAGGTAATAATGGGCGACTTGCTGGCGTATTTGCGTTAAGGCTAACAAATCATCACCACGGCTGCAGATAGGAAGCAAGTCCTCGGCACACAAGAAGTTCTTGCCCATGCTTTCAAACATATCACCTGCCGGGAAAAAGCCAACACTTAAATAACGCTTGTAGCCTGCAACCGCCCTTTTATAAGCATTTAGGTCGCTGCCAGGCTCGCCTTCTATAGCGCAGCATAAGAAAATAAACACCTGGTGCATAGGTATCCAGTTAGAAGTATTGGCTGGGAATGCAGGCAATGCCTCGCAGTCAAGGAAACTAAAATTGCTAGTAGTTTTGGCAATGGTGCCGCGCACAATATCCCGCTGCTCTGTAGTCATCCAATTATAGGCAAAATCGTACCCTAGCCCCAACAACCCAGAATGGGTAAGGCTTTTTACTTCTTGGTAATCGTAATAGCCACCACTATCCCCATGCTTTTTTTTCCAACCCTCAATGTATTTATCCAAAGCGGCATTGTCTATTTTGGCTAATGTGGCCATCGCAGCGGCACATTTTTTACCACCTTCATTGTCATTATCAATCAAGCAACGGTAAGATTCGTAGATGATAGCACAAGCCACTTCCACATTGGTGATAGCAGGATTTTCAATGCCCTTGGCAGCATCTTCATATACATCTTTGTATTTTGCTTTGGGCGATAATATTAAATCTTCCAAAGCTTTACGGATGCCATCCATGCAAATTTTGCCAGGTTTGGTTTGGGCAATTTTGTTGCGGAGGGCTGGCAAGTCTTCTGCATTGAACAATATCCTAGGGTGTATGCCAACAGCGGGAGGCGCTTTCACCAATTCTTTTGCATACCCATCATAATTGTATTCAAATACCTGTGGGTAATCAAAGTATTTTTTTATTTCCTCATTGGTGTACCCAAAATTGTTGTTGCGCTTCAGCATCTCCCAGTCTAGGTATTCTTTTTTCACGATAGTAGAAGATGGTACTGACTGGCAATAGCTCTTGTTTGCTAATGGCAGCAACATAACTAGGCAAAACAAAGAGGATAAAAACAGTTTTTGAGCATTTTTTCCTTTGCAGCAATCGTTGTATTTACGCATCAAAATATTTTTGTCATAACAAGACTAGTAAACAAAAACAATAGTTTAACAGCAGCAATAGGCATTAATTGCCGTTATCTTACAATTGAACCATAGGAACCAGTGTTTGCAACATGGGGAATGAATAGTGGTGGCTTACCCAACTTATTCTATGCATTGACACAAAGATTCAAAGGCTCAAAGTGGCACGAAGGAAAGAAAGATTGCAACTGACCACATAGTCACATAGATTTAAGGGGGGCATTTCAAATCTTCGCTTTTAATTAGTCTGTTTTATTTAGAAGAAACTTACTAGGTGATTGTGAAAGCCCCACCCTACATCCCGACATCACCCAGCCAGACCTCACCCCAACCCTTTACAAAGGGAGAGGGAGCAAGAATAAAGGGGTGAATGTGAAGACCAAAGCGAATATTTGAAATGGGTTATTTTCCTCTTTTTTGGGGTTTATTTTTTTTCTATTTTCTTTTTTTTGCCTTTAACTCATTGATATTCAGTTTTTTATGTTTTTTAAGCCTCATTTTTTATTATAATTTAAGTGAATTTTATGATAATTTATGGATAATGGACTGATAGTTTTATGATAATAGAATAATAATTTATTGATAAGAAACTGATAAGATTTTGATGGTGGATTATCATTTCCTCCAGTCATCTACCAACTGGTGCAGGAGCTAAAGCTAAGGAGAATAGTTCCTAATTTAATGTAAAGTTGGCATGGATGAATATATAACCCAAAATAAAAATCCTATATGGGGGAAATATGCCCCCATGAGTATCCAAAATTTCCCCCATATAGGATTGTCCTTTTCAATAGCCCGTGAATTATTCCCAATTTTACAGTATATGTCGCACTTTGTCCCCGTTAGGCTCCAACCGAACCGGTTGCCCTAGCATAAGTCTTTGGCCTCTTGGTACTATTTTTAATATTAAATTAAAAAGATATTAAATATATTTATTTCCACTAAAAAAACATGGAAAATCACTCATTTTTCACTCACTTTTCACTCACAAATCACCCACACATCACTCAAAAAACACTCAAAAAACACTCACTTTTCACTCACAAAACACTCATCTTAAAAACCAAAAAAACACTGTATTTCAATGAGTTATCACCAATAAAGGCCTGACATTTAAAATCTAAGCCAAAAATACACTGCCAAACAAGGGGGCAAAGGCCCCAAAAAGGGTATAAAAAAGATGTTTTCGTACAGTAGCTCTTCTGAGGGGTACAGTAGGTGCAGCTATTTTTGGATAACACAATTAGGGAAAACGCTTGCAAAGTACTATGTTTTCTTTTTTTTCATTTTCTTGTCTATGTGTGCTATGTGCCTATTTGGTAAGTAATAAAAATACTTATATCATACCGTTGCTCACAGCAAGTTTCACTAGTGCCGCTGTGTTTTTAACGCTAAACTTGGTAAGCATATTTTTCCTATGTGAATCTACCGTCGTTACGGAGAGGAACAATTTGTTAGCAATTTCTGAATTGTTTAATCCTTCTGCTATCAATTCAAGCACTTCTTTCTCCCTTTTGGTCAGGATGGGCAATGTAGCCTTTGGTGCAGTGTTTTTTAAGGCAGTGGCCACGGAAAAACTAATATATTCTTTGCCTTTGCTCACTTGGTGAAGGGCAGCCATGATTTCATTCTTAGTAGCATCTTTCAATAAATAGCCAGATGCACCATTCTCCATCATCTTCTTGATAATGCTTGGCTGGTTCGCTATGCTCAAGGCAATAATATACATGGCTGGGTAAGCCGTTTTTATTTCCACGCATAAATCCAACCCGCTTTTTTCGGGTAGGTTTATGTCCATCAGCAAAATATCGGGCTGCTTATGTGGCAACATTTCCAGCAAAGCGGATGGCAGCTTGGCATACCCCATCCATTCAATCTCCTTCTCCCCTTCCAGTAAAGAACGGATGCCCTCAATTACCATCTGATGGTCTTCTAGAATAAATACTTTTATCATACACTAGTCGTAAGTGGTAAGTCGTAAGTCATTAGTCAAATGCAGAACTTAAAACTTAAAATACAAAACTCAAAACAATTTACCCTGCAATATCCGGTATTTCTATATGCACAGAAGTCCCTTTGCCAATATTACTTTGTATATCGATGCTGCCATCTAAATAAGCCACCCTGCTTTGCAGGTTGCTATAGCCAATGCCGTTACTGTCTTTTAGTATATTTACATCAAACCCTTTCCCGTCGTCCTCTACTGTGATGCTGATGCTATTTCCTGTTCTTATTATTTGCACCAAGGCATTTTTTGCCTCGGCATGTTTCAAGGTGTTGTTCATCAATTCCTGTATAATGCGGTAAATAATGGAAGCCTTGCTTTGCGGGATGGTAGCATCATCCATCTCAAAAGACTGGTAAACCAATTGTAACGCCCCACTTTGGGTGATGCCCGTACAAAAATCTTGCAAAGCCGTATCCAACCCAAATTTCATCAGCGCTTCGGGCATCATATTGTGTGCTACTCGCCGCAGCTCGCTGATTGATTTATCCAACATGCCCATGCTCCTTTCAAAGGCCGCTGCGTTTTCCTCCGTTACAATCAAATAATTTTTCATAGTACTAAATGAATATTTTGTGCTTGATAAAATGCCTCCCAATCCATCGTGCAGGTCCTTGGCAAGCCTTTGCCGCTCCTGCTCCTGCCCTTGCAATACAGATTCGGTGGCTAGCAAGTGTTTCTCTTGCTCTAGTTCCCTAATACGCTGTGCCTTTAGTGCATCTTTTGCCAATAGCAACCTGCTTTTCTGCTGGCTGTTCCTATAATATAAAAAGCCAA
The DNA here is from genome assembly GCF_046546515.1 of Parasediminibacterium schistidii. NCBI lineage: Bacteria > Pseudomonadati > Bacteroidota > Chitinophagia > Chitinophagales > Chitinophagaceae > Parasediminibacterium > Parasediminibacterium schistidii. The sequence goes on from NZ_JBKHKJ010000003.1 coordinate 72,289, forward strand.
GCAGCCCAAGCACCATCAAGGATGCAGCCAGCACGAGGATAGTGGTATAACGCTGCCGCAGCATAAGGGCGGTAATTTCCTTTTCCTTGTTCAGGTTATTGATCTCCGCTTGCTTTTTGTTCAACGAATACGCTGCTTCCAATTGCTGGTTATATTTCAGTATCTTATTACTCACCCCTGCATCTTTTATAGAATCTGCTAGTCCTTTTTCGCTTTCAAACAGGCTTATATTGCCTGTGGCCAATGCAATATTGCCTATCAACCCATGCACGTCCTCTAAGATGGGGCGTAGCTTGTTTTCTGTAAGTATAGCTAGTGCCTCTGCAGAATATCGCCTTGCCTGCGTGTATGCTTTCTTTTTAAAATAATATTGGCCTAGCTGGTACCTAGCCACTGCCACCCCTTGCTTGTCATCCACAGATGTTGAGAGCCTTTCTATTTCAATGGCATTCTTTTCTACCTTGTATAGTTGATTGGTAGCCAACAACACTTCGTTGATGCAGGACAACGCCCCAGATTGATAGGTTTTATCATTTACCCGCACGCCAATGGCATACGCTTGGTTGGAAACTAGCAGGGCAGAGTCATATTTTTTCATCTTCATCAACAACGCGCTTAGGTTTTCCAGTCCAATGGCTTCGCCATAGTCGCTATGTCCCTCCCGACTATTGGATATGGCTTTCAATGCATATTGATAAGCCTTTTCCCTATCCTCGATAGATACATATACGCCCAAGATATTCCCATACACAATGCCTAGTTTAAACTTATTTCGCTCGCTTTCAAACACTGCCACCGCCTTTTGGTAATAAAGCAATGCCTTTTCTATATCCCCTTTGTCAAGGTAAATCTCCGCCACATTGTTATAAGCCCCGCCCAGCATATTGGGGTTATTGGCTTTCTCGGCAATCGACACGGCTTGCAAGGTTAGTTGCAATGCCTCGTCAAACCGGGCTGCCCTTTCCAGTATTTCCACCTTGCAAGCAATAAACCGCAACTTGCCCCTTGTATAGTTTAGCTTGTTGCTCCACTCATTGCCTTTCTGGTAATAATACATAGCAGAGTCTGGCAGGTTGGCTTGGTACAGGTTACCTATATACAACAAGGTTTCTACCATGTCACTGTCTTCTTTCTGGTGTGCCAGCCTAGTTAGCAAGCTATCCCTGTACAGCTTCCAATTTGGCTGGCACAGGGCAACCGTTGCGTTAAGCAGTATTATTATCAATCCAAGTGCCTTCATGAATGGTTGGTTATTGTATTGAAGAAAAACAAAAAAAATCTTTTGTGTCCCATCTATTCCCTTTCTATTGGGCATTTACGGCGATAGCACCGTTCAAGGCTTAGCTATCTATTGGGCTTTTTCCGAAGCGTAGATGTAAACTTCCCGAAAGTTCAAAACTTTCGGGAAGTTGCCAAGGAAAAGTTATCAGATAGCGAAGTAAAACCATTACAGACCCTAATTTTTTTATTCAAATGCTGACAATTTGTCTTTGTATGCCCAAAAAAGCCGCCGGATTGTCCAAAAGAATAACATTTTTCCGCATCAGAACAACAATTTTCCGCAAAAGAATTACCTAATCACGCATCAGAACAACTTTTTTTCGCATCAGAACAACCCAATTACGTGCTGGAACAACATTTTTGCTTACATGAATTACATTTATAGGCATCCGAGCGACATTTTTTTACCCCCATAAAAAAATAGGATTGAAAGTAGAGACGTTGCATGCAACGTCTCTAGACGCAGGTCTCCTATGAATATTTATTAAGCATCCTTCCCATTTCTTTTTTCCAAAAATATACAATTCAAAAAGCCCCGGCTTGCTTCTCCATGTAAAAGTGCAGCAATATTCTATTTCCAAAAATCCCCTTTTTAGGGGATAAAGCCCCCGGCTGCCTCCTTCTACTTTTATGCTGCGAAAAAAGGGTTGTATTTCAGCCCGCAATATTTCATTTCAGCACAATTAAAAACGCAACGTATGAAAAAAAATGCCTTCTTCTTATTCCTCATCATTGCGGCAGCAACATCTACTGCCTTAGCAAAAAACAACACAGACATAGCCTTTGCCAAGGCATTAAAAGACCCTACCAATCCCATAGCGGGCAAGTGGGTGCGACAATTTAGCGGGGTTTCGGTATTGCTCACAGCCAATGCAGATTATACTTCTTCCATTTCTGTAAATGGTCATGTTACTTCTACAGGTACTTATGTTGTGAAAGACAATGTGGTTACCCTGATCAATAAAACCGAGCCACGCAACCACTGCATTGGGGTAGAGGGCTTTTATACCTACACCATTAAAGACGGCAAGATGACCATGGCCGCCAAAAACGACCCCTGCGAGGGAAGGGCACAAGCAGTGGAAGGCATCTGGACAAAACAATAGATAATAGCTTGCCACTAAGGCTCCAAGGCTCAAAGAGGCACGAAGGAAATAAAGAAAAGAAGAAAATATTTTGTGTTATCCTATACCCTTTTAAACTTGTTTTTCTTAGTGCTACTTCGTGCTTTTGTGCCTTCGTGGCCACAATACCCTTTTTACATTTTAACCCCATTAATACTACAACAATGAAAAAACAAATACTCCTACTACTGCTAGCCATTGGCAGTTTAAGTGCTATGGCACAACCTTACCATGCACATTTCCTGAAAAAAATAACAGCTACGGGCTACGGCCCCACAAGTTTCAAATGCGTGGCGTATGACAAGCGGGGCAACATATATGCGGCGGGTAGCTTTAGGGACACCGCTACTTTTGACAACGGCACCAAACTGGTATCCACAGAATACAGCGAAGACATAGTGATTGCCAAGTTTGACAGAAAAGGAAAGACAATCTGGGCAAAAAAAGCGGGTGGCAGGCACGATATAGAAACGGCACACGACATAGCCGTGGACAGCAACAACAATGTGTACATAGTAGGTTTTGCCCAAGGAAACGCCAAGTTCGACAACATCATCATCAACCAAGACACTGCTGCTGGCGAGCATGGCTTTTTGGCCAAACTAGACAGCAACGGCAACTATAAATGGGTGAAAGGAGGGATTGCATTTGAATACAATGCCTATATAGCCAAGCAAACAGCACTGTACATTGATAAAAACAACAACCTGTTTTTTGGCGGGTCCATCACCAACCAAGTAACCTCCAAGCCCTATTTTGATGGTGTTGTTTTTACCAATATCGATTGCTGCAACAGCAATGTTTTTCTTTGGAAAATGGATGGAAATGGCAGCATCCTTGCCCGTTTTGAGCCTGCAAGGAATTTTGACTTTATCACAGGCATAACAGGAGATTCCAAAGGGAATATACTTGTAGTGGGCGGCTACACCTGCAGCGACTCTACCAATGCAGGTGCTTTGCAAATTGTGGCAGGCACACCTATAAAGAATGTAAAGGGCAGCTATGCTAGCGGGTACAACTCTGGCTACACCCTAAAGCTAGACAATAACCTAAAAACACAATGGATAAAGCCAAACTGGGGAAGTGCCAATTCTGTACCAACAGGGATAGCTGTAGATTCATTAGATAATGTTTATGTAGGCGGCACTTATAGCGATTCCGTTCAAATAGGCACTGGCAAATTGAATGCAGGGCAGAGCGCAACCAATATCTTTTATGCAAAATTTAATGCATCAGGTACGTTTCAATGGGCAAAAAACTATGGCGACTTTGGCACTTATGGCTATGATGCCTACCGCTTGGCTTATGACAAAGCCAATGATAAGCTATGGGCTACCATTCACACCAATAATTACCCCGTTACTTTCAGTGGCATAGACATCACCCACTACCTAGCCATCTGCGAGGTGAACAAAGCCAACGGCGCTATTACCACGATTATCCAAAACACCACCGACCCTGACGTAAAAGCAACAGGTCTTGCCGTTTGGAAAAAGAATGTGGCCGTTGTAGGTAGTTATGTTACTGGTTTTCCGGGTGTAGATACTACTGTTACCATATTGGGGCTACATGTACCCATTAGTTACAATGAACCAGAAGACGGTTTTATTTTCGAGTTTACCGATACTACCACATTGCTGCCAGTAGATATTGTTTCTGTAAAAGCATACCCAAAAGCCACCGTCGTAAGCATAGAATGGTCCGTACAAAATGAAATAAACATCGACCATTACGAAGTAGAAAAAAGCAATGATGGTATTGCCTTCGGCGAAATAAATAGTATAAAGGCTTTCAACACAGCCAATGCTTTTACCTATACAAGCATTGATGCTAACCCATTTGATGGGGCAACTTATTACCGCATTAAAATTGTAAGCAAAGAGGGCAACTTAAAATACACCCCCATAGTAGTTGTAAACGCCAGCAAGGCTGCAAGTGTGGTTAGGGCATATCCAAATCCTATAACACATGGCAACCTTTACTTACAACTATCCAACATGGAAAAAGGCAATTATAGCTTGCAGCTATTCAATACATTAGGGCAGTCAATCCTAACCCAAGCCATTGTGCATGAAGGTGGCTCATCCAATCGAAATATTGTTTTGCCCGGCAAATTAACTAGTGGCAATTACTTTTTACAAGTAAAGGGTGGAAGTGGTTTTGTTTATAATCAGGAATTGTTGGTAAAGTAGAATAAGTTTTAAATCTCTGTTTTAACAAATTTGCCAACCTTTTGAAGGTTGGCAAATTTGTTTGATAAAACCCTGAAAGGGTTAAACAATAGTAGCCATGGGTCTAACCCATGGCAGGCATTTCAGGTTTTAAGCAAACCCCATGTTTTTGCCTTTGTTCACCACGGGTTGCACCCATGGCTACTATTGTTCAACCCCTGTCGGGGTTTAATGCAATCATAGGTTTGCACTTATCGACAGTTCAAAAAAGAATTAGCCATTATTTGGCTTAACATTGCAGTTTATATAAATACTGTATGGCAAGGGACAAAAAAGATGCGGCATTGGGGTTTATTTTCGTAACGCTATTGATAGACATTATTGGGTTTGGGATTATCATCCCCATTCTGCCGCAACTAATACAAGGCTTGATACACGACACGGTAAGCGAGGCATCCCGCTATGGGGGCTGGCTTATTTTTGCTTATTCATTCATGCAGTTCCTCTGCTCCCCTATTATTGGCAACCTCAGCGACCAATATGGCCGCAGACCTGTTTTGCTTTTTTCATTGTTTGGTTTTGGGATAGATTATTTGTTCCTTGCTTTTGCCCCCACCATTGCATGGCTGTTTGTGGGCAGGTTGATTGCAGGCGTTACTGGGGCAAGTATCACTACTGGGTCTGCCTATATTGCCGACATTAGCACACCAGAAAAAAAGGCACAAAACTTCGGGATGATTGGGGCTGCATTTGGGCTAGGCTTTATCATAGGTCCAGTATTGGGTGGGCAGTTGGCGCATTTCGGGGTAAGGGCACCGTTTATAGGCGCAGCTTGCTTGTCCCTCATCAACTGGTTGTATGGTTATTTTATTTTGCCTGAATCGCTAAGCAAAGAAAACCGCCGCCCCTTTCAATGGTCAAGGGCAAACCCGGTTGGCTCGTTGCGTATGCTAAACAAATACCCTGTTATTGCGGGCATGGTTATTTCCATTACACTTATCTATATAGCCTCCCATTCTGTTCAAACTACATGGAGCTATTATACCATAGAAAAATTTGGGTGGTCCAGCAGGATGGTGGGCAACTCGCTTGGAGTAGTGGGCATTTGCGTGATGATAGTGCAGGGCTTGCTGATAAGAAAGATAATACCCAAGCTAGGGCAGGAAAAAAGCGTTTACACAGGGCTTGCTTTGTATGCAATAGGCTTTCTTTTATTTGCGTTTGCTACACAAACTTGGATGATGTTTGCCTTTACGGCTGTTTATTGCCTAGGGGGCATAGCTATGCCAGCTATACAAGGCATTATCTCTACCCATGTGCCACCTAACGAGCAAGGCGAATTGCAAGGTGCTTTAACCAGCCTAATGAGTGCTACCGCTATCATTGGCCCGTTGATAATGACCAATGCTTTTGCATATTTTACTTCATCGGCTGCACCCGTGCATTTCCCTGGCGCACCATTTATAGTAAGTGCGGTGCTTACGTTAATAAGTACCGTGTTGGCGTATAAAAGCCTGAGGAAATAGTTTTAAGTTTTGAGTTTTAGGTTTTAAGTTAAAAAATGCGTTACTATTCTGGTGCAAGTTTGGCTAATCTGCCACGAAGACAAAAAGAAGCACAAAGTTTTAAGAGAAGAAGAAAGAAAAAAAGAAGAAAAATGATGTTATCAATAACTTTTAGCCTTATTTTTCTTCGTGCAGCTTTGAGCCTTTGTGTCTTAGTGGCAACTTTTTTATACATCACAATTTAATTAATGAAGCAACCTATACCCCAATTTGCCGAAGGCAGGGTTTTATTATTCGATAAGCCAATTGGCTGGACAAGCTTTGATATTGTAAGAAAAGTGCGCAATTTGGTGCAAGTGCCTAAAGTAGGCCATGCGGGTACATTAGACCCATTGGCAACTGGCTTATTAATTGTATGCACCGGCAAGTTTACTAAAAAAATAAACGAATACATGGGCATGGAGAAGGAGTATACGGGTACATTTACCCTTGGCAGTACCACGCCCAGCTATGACTTGGAAACTGAACCTACTAACTTTATAGATACTGCTCATTTAACAGAAGATGCTATACATGCTGCAACAGAACAATTTACAGGCGATATATTACAAATGCCACCCCAACATTCCGCCATTAAAAAAGATGGCAAGCCCTTGTATTTGTCTGCAAGGCAGGGCATAGAAGTAAAAGTAGATGCACGGCCTGTAACCATTAAATCATTTATTATCACGCAAATAGAACTGCCTGTGGTGCATTTCAAAGTGGTTTGTTCCACAGGTACTTATATTAGGAGCTTGGCAAAGGATTTTGGTGCAGCATTAGGCGTGGGTGGCTATATGAGCAGCCTTTGCAGGACGAGGATAGGTGAATTTAAAAATGCAGATGCCATTTCAATAGATAGCTTTGAGCAGCAGGTAAGGAGTGGTGCATTTGCTTCTTTGGACTAAATCATAGGCGTATTAATGCACCCCTGCTAAAACTATTTAGCTTTACTTTTCCAAAAAACATCTAACTTGTAGCACTCTTTTAGGCTTGTTGATTATTGATGCCGATTTGTTTTGGCACAATAAATAATAGCATTTTCCTAAAAAGGATATTTTTTCAAATCCTTCATCTATATTTAAAACCATTGTATGTACCTGCTTGTTGGTATATGTAGAATAGCTATTTAAAAAGAAGCATGGCAAATTACCCGCTACCACATAATGAAGAAGAGCGTATAAAAGCGCTAAAAAATTACAACATTTTAGACACTTTGCCCGAAGAGCAATTTGACCGCCTTACTGAACTTGCTTCCGTAATATGCAATGTGCCCATTGCTTTGGTAAGCCTTATAGACGAGGACAGGCAATGGTTTAAATCAAGGCAAGGGCTAGCAGCATCACAAACCCCAAGGAATATTTCTTTTTGCCAATATGCTATTACCAGCCCTAGTGTATTTGAAATAGAAGATGCTACAAAAGATGAACGCTTTAACGCCAACCCTTTGGTTTTGGGAAACCCTGACATAAAATTCTATGCAGGCCATCCATTGGTAGACCCTGATGGATATGCTTTAGGCACGCTTTGCGTAATTGACCGCGTACCTAAAAAATTAAACCAAAACCAACTTAGGGCATTGGAAATATTGGCACAGGAAGTAGTAATGCAAATTGTTGCCAAAAAAGAGAAAAACGAACTTGAAAACTATGAAAGGCTTTTTAACCAATCTAGCGACATTATTTGCCTGATTAGTAAAGACGGGCTTTTCAAAAAAATAAACCCTGCTTTTATTAAAAGTTTGGGCTGGGAAGAAAAAGACTTGATAGATGTGCCTTTTTTGGATTTTATCCATCCTGACGATGCAAAAGCCAGCAAGGAACGAGTGGACAACCTAAGAAAAGGTGAAAAAGAACTGCAAACGATAAGCAGGTTCAGGACTAAAGACAATACCTATAAAATATTGCAATGGAGTGCAAGTACTGATAATGTTTCTGGCAACATTTATGCCATTGCCCATGATATAAGCAAGCTACGCGAGGCAGACAAAAAACTAAGGCTAAGCGAAGAACGCTGGAAATTTGCACTGGAAAACTCTGGCGATGGCCTTTGGGATTGGAACACAGCCACTAATAAAACATTCTATTCCGATAAATGGAAAAAAGTTTTGGGGCATGAGCCGGATGAAATTGGCGACACGCTTGAAGAATGGTCAACAAGGGTACACCCTGACGACCTTGCAGATTGCATTGAAGCACTGGAAAGCCATTTTAGGGGCGAAACACCTATCTATTCAAAAGAATTTAGGATGCGTTGCAAAGATGGGGGCTACAAATGGATACTTGCAAGGGGCAAAGTAATTGACTGGACTAGCGATAAAAAACCATTGAGGGTAGTAGGCATACACACCGACCTGACAGAGCGCAAACGGGCAGAAGATTTGATAGTAAAAGCAAAAGAACAAGCAGAAGCTGCCAATGTTGCCAAATCGGATTTTTTAGCCAATATGAGCCATGAAATCCGCACGCCGTTGAACGGGGTTATAGGGTTTACCGATCTGCTATTGCGTACCAACTTAGATGTCACGCAGGTGCAGTATATGTCTGCCGTTTACCAATCGGCTAATTCGCTGCTAGACATTATTAACGACATCCTTGATTTCTCTAAAATAGAAGCTGGCAAGCTAGAGTTAGATATAGAAAAAACAGACCTGCTGGAATTGGTAAACCAAGTGGCGGATGTAATTACCTATCAGGCACACCAGAAAAAACTGGAAGTGCTGCTAAATATAGCACCAGATATTTCTAGGTTTATATGGGCAGATCCCATAAGGATAAGGCAGGTACTGGTAAACTTGCTAGGTAACTCTGTAAAATTTACCCTGCAGGGCGAAATAGAGCTAAAAGTAGCCATACTTTCAGAATCGGATGAGCATGATGGTGAAACCAATTTCAGGTTTTCGGTAAGGGATACGGGTATAGGCATTTTACCAAAGAACCAGCAAAAAATATTTGAAGCATTCTCGCAGGAAGATGCTTCTACTACCCGGAAATATGGCGGCACAGGGCTTGGCCTTACTATATCAAATAAATTGCTATACTTAATGGGCAGCAAGCTGGAATTGGTTAGCGAGCCAGGCAAAGGCACTACTTTTTATTTCGACATTGCATTTAAATCAATGCAAGGCGACCCGATAGAATGGGAAAACATAGACCATATTGAAAATATTCTGATTGTAGATGACAATACCAATAACCGCATTATACTGCAAAATATGCTTGCTATCAAAAACATAGCTTGCGACATGGCAGAAAATGGCGTGGTGGCACTGGAAAAATTAAAATCTGGCAAAAAATACGATGCTATATTAATGGATTACCAAATGCCACAAATGGACGGCATAGAAACCATTAGGAATATACGCATGAATATCCACTTGCAGGCAAAAGAACAGCCTATTATCCTTTTGTATAGCTCTTCTGACGATGAAAGCATCAATATTGCCTGCCGTGAGTTGGAAGTGCAGCAACGCCTTGTAAAACCGATAAAAATAAGGCAGTTGTTCGATTCGCTTTCCAGGATAAGCACCAAAACATCGAAAAATCTTGTTCCTTTGAAAAATGGGGTTGAGTATGAATTAATCAATAAAATTGGTGGCATAATAACCATATTGATTGCAGAAGACAATATCGTAAATATGTTCTTGGCCAAGACAATTATTAACAGTGTTTTGCCCAGTGCTATCATTATAGAAGCTACCGATGGCAAAGAGGCAATATCTCAATTTAAAAAAGAGAACCCAGATATTATATTTATAGATGTACAGATGCCAGAAATGAACGGCTATGAAGCAACTGCTGCCATCAGGGAAGTAGAAGCATCTATGGGTACGCGAGTGCCTATTATTGCTTTAACTGCCGGCATTGTAAAAGGGGAAAAAGAAAAATGCTTAGAAGCCGGCATGGACGATTATATCAGTAAACCAATAGTGAAAGGGGCAATAGAAAAAGCCTTGGACTATTGGCTTGCAAGCAATAAAAAGGAAGATACTACCCATCATTTTGACGTTGAAAAACTACAAAAACGCCTTGGCAACAATGAGAACATATACAAGCAATTCCTTTTATTGATAAAAAACAACCTCGGCCAGCCTACAACAGATATGATTGAGGGAATGAGAAATTGTTTAAAAAGAAAAGACCTATCGGGGATAAGAACAATTGCACACAAAATAAAAGGCACAGCCTTGTCTGCTTGCTTTGGCGAGCTGGTGGAACTTTCAAAAAAAATTGAACAAGAGCAAGATTTCGAAAATGAGAATATTGGCAAGCTTATAGAGGCTTTAGACAAGGAAGTAATATTTTTAAAAACATTAATTGAGTAAGTGGCATTGTAGAAAACCACATTTACCGATTTTATGACTTTTCGCCTTTTTTTAGCATTTCAACATCAATCGTTTGTATGAAATTTGAGTCTGATTAGTATATATAAATTTTCAGGTTATGAAAAGGCATCAAATAAAACAAGCAGTTTTTTTATTAGTAGTTTCCGCAGTATTTTCCATTAGTTCATTTACCGCTTCTGCTCAACGTGGCGGCGGGCATCACCTTGGCTCTTTTTCTGGTTCTGGCCATTCTTCCCACAGTTCCTTTGGGGGTGGGTTTTCATCTGGTGGTTTTCACGGAAGCCAATCAGTTTACCATGGCGGCAATGTTGGTTACCATGGTGGCAACAATGTATATGCAAGGGCTTCTTATTATCCAAGGGGTTATGGTTATAGCCGTGCCTATTATCCGAATTATGGGTTCTACCCTAGTATCGGTTTCCGTGTAGGCTTTTTGCCTTACGGCTATTACAATTTTTGGCTGGGCAATAGTTGGTGCTATTATTACAACGATGTGTATTACAGGAGGGTAGCCGATGACAATTACGAAGTAATTGCCCCACCTCTTGGTGCTAAAATACCCCAGTTGCCTAGCCATGCAAAAGCTGTAATGATAGATGGCAAACAATACTATGAATGTGAAGGCACTTATTACAGGGAAGAATTGAATGCAAACAACCAAGTGCTTTACACAGTAGTAGGCGTTAATGGCGTGCTAAACCAGCAAGGTGGTGGTGGACAACAACAGCAAATATATGTAGAGCCGCAAATAGGCGATATAGTGCCACAATTGCCTAGTGATTGCAAGCCTGTGTACTTAAACGGCCAGCAATATTTCCTTTCTTCCGCCAATGTGTTTTACCAACAAGTTACCGATGGCAACAACACAGCTTATAAAATAGTGGGGAAATAATTTTTGCCACGATAGCATGAAAATACCAAGAAGCACAAAATTTTAAGAAAGAAGAAAAATAAGGCACATATTTCTTCTTTCTGTTTTTTAATGCAACTTTGAGACTTTGAAGCACCCAATATCACATCTATACCCTTTCAGGATAAACAGGTGTTTTTATATCATGATAAAATAAGAATATCCAGTTTTCCTGCAAGCCCTGCTGCCACCATTGCTGGCGCAGTTCCATGCACTTTTTGCCATTAAAATCGTATTTAGCCACGAACTTGCTTTTCATTTGCTGCAATTGCGGCGCATCGTCGCCACCAAAAAAAATAGTCTCCCCTCCTATTTTTAACCAAAAAACCTGATGGAATGGGCTATGCCCACCCGTAATTTCATGCTTTATAAAGCCTTCTATTTCCCCATCTCCATCCAGCCAATGCACTTGTGGATTATTTTCCAGTACTCCTATTTCTTCTGTCATGAAAGTAGGGTATGAAGTATCCATGGCAAATTCAAATTCCTTCTTTTGCACATAGTAGGTAGCATTGGGGAACGCAAGGCGATAATTGCCAAAGCTATCTTTTTTGCTTACCCCGCCTGCATGGTCTTTATGCAAATGACTCATCAATACTTTGGTAACACTTGCTGGGTCTATCCCCTTTTCAAGCAGGTTGGCGTGTATTTGCAATTGCTTGCCCTTGCTAAACCCTAGACCGGCATCAATCACAATTATGTCCTTTTCTGTTACAATACAAAAGGGCTGCACTTCTACAAGCAAACTGCCTATCGGCCGTTGCTGTAAATCGTCATTCTCAAGATTGAAGGGGACAAATATTTTGGTTTTGTCTATAGTAAATGCGCCTTCTGAAAGTGGAATGATTTGCCCCCCATTCTCACCCCCATCCCCTAAGGGGGGGATATTGATTGGTGGTTGGTTATTTTTTTCGTAATCCATTTTATCCAATAGTTTAAATACATTATTTCAAAATATTACGCCGTTGAAATCCTCGGCATCTTGCTCCCTTTATGGTTGGGGTTTATCTCAATACCATCTGCCTATCAGCATCTAATCTTACTAAGATAAATAACAAAATAGTAAAGCCCAGCAAAGACGATCCTCCATAGCTAATCAATGGAAGCGTAATGCCAATGATGGGGAACAAGCCGATGGTCATGCAAACATTTACCACGATATGGAAAAACAAAATACAGGCTACGCTATAAGCATATACCCTGCTGAATATACTTCGTTGCTTCTCGGCTGTATTGATAATACGGAGCAGCAGGAAAAGGTATAGACCTAAAAATACCACGCAACCAGCAAGCCCAAAAGCCTCGCCAATACTCGTAAAAATAAAGTCTGTATGCTGTTCCGGCACATACTTGCCACGGGTTTGCGTGCCTTTTAAAAATCCCTTCCCTATCAAACCACCTGAGCCAATGGCTATTTTACTTTGGCGTACATTATAATCATCAGGCTTTTTGGCTGCCTTTTCCTTGTCTGCAACCCTGCGTAAGGCACTTTTGTTTTGGCTACAATCATAATCCTTGCCCACCATGCTAAAAATACGGGTACTTTGGTAGCACTGGAACACATTATTGAAAATATAAGGCACAGCAAAACGCTGTACGCCCACGCAGATAGCCCAAACAATAATAATGGTTGCCAGCAAGTTTTTATTGCGCTTGCGTACCCTTTTTGTAAAATAAATGGTTGCACCAGCAATAATAGTAAGGGCGATGGCCAGTATATTGGGACTTACAACAAGCGTTGCAATAACCAATGCTCCAAAAGAAAAGCCAATAATCAATAAACCCGGGGGCAACCCTTCGCGGTACATGACTATAAAAAAAGAAAAATATACCAAAGCAAGCCCAGTTTCATTTTGCAAAATGGATAAAAAAGCAGGTGCAAGGGCTATACAGCCACCTATTAGCTGGGAACGGAGCTTTGTAAAATCTGTTTCTTGCCGTGCTAGGAATTTGGCTAACGCCAGTGCAGTAAAAATTTTGCATATTTCTGCAGGCTGCAGGTTAAAGCCCCCCCCTAGCGGTATCCAACTTTTGGAACCATTGATGCTTTTGCCAATTACAAAAGTGGCCAGCATCAGCACGATGCCAAAAGTGTACATCAGGTTTGCAAAAGCGGTGAATAGCTTGCTGTCTGCCAACAATATAAACACTGCCATGACCACGCAGATGCTGCTAAACATCAACTGCTTGCTATAGTTGGTTTTGCCAGCTAGGAAAGATTGGAGCAGGTTGCCGCCGGGCTTATATTCCACCATGAAAATACATAAGATGCCTATGCCTAGCAACAAAGCATATAGCCATACAATTACCCAATCTACACCCTGTGATATTACTTTATTATTTTTAGTACTAGTAGGCATTTATATAATAGGGTTAGGCTTTTGCAGTTTTTTTAATGTAATTATTTTTTCGTTCATCAGTCAAAATTGCTGCATTGTTAAATGCCATCCTTTTTTTGCCCGAATCCCTTGCGGGCTTTGCCTTTGCCGCTCTCGGCACAACTTCCTTTGAAGAAGTGGTATCTATTTTAATATCCTCCTCAGTGGTATCATCCGTTTCTTTTTGTTGTTGTATTTGCAGCTGGCTATTCATTTTTGCTTGCTTTATGGAGTCCATTCTTGCCATTGCTGCCCTCATCAAAGGGGGTATCAGGTTTGTTTTTGCCAATTGCTCTACCCTAGCTTGCCTTTCTGGCTCTGTAATAGAATCTTTTAAATATTTTTCAATCATCAAGCTGGCTATTGGTGCAGAGGAGGCTGCACCAAAGCCTGCATTCTCACATATCATGGCAATGGCTATGCGTGGGTTGTCCCTTGGTGCAAATGCCCCGAAAAAAGCATGGTCTTTTTGCTTTACCATTACCCCATTTACCTTTGCCGAGTTTTGCACTGTGCCTGTTTTGCCGCAAACAACTATGCCTGGCACTTTTGCCTCTGCGCCAGTGCCAAACTCCATTACCGCCTGCATACCATTCTGCACGTCTTCAAAAACACTATCAGGTACGCCCTTGGTTAGGTGCTTTACTTTGAATGTATCCAATAGCCCATACTCATCGCCTCCTTCAATAGAATCTACCAGATGGGGCGTATAATAATAGCCCCTGTTGGCAATGGTTGCCATCACATTGGCCAATTGCACAATGGTGGTTTGCACTTCGCCCTGCCCAATGGCATTGGAAATGATATTACAGGAATTCCAGTTTCGGCCAAATATCTTGCGGTAATAAGATGAAATAGGCAGGTTGCCGTTTTTTTCTGATGGCACATCTACCCCAAGCCTATGACCTAGCCCAAAGGAACGGGCATACTCATTGAAACTTTTCAGCCCACTGTCTGCGCCATTAAATTTAGGCTGGTCAAGCGTTCTTTTAAAAACAGTTGCGAAATAGGTATTGCAGCTATGGGCTATGGCCTCTTTGAGGTTAAAATAGCCTGGGTCAAGGCATTTGGGCTTGCCATTGCCACAGCCATAAAAAGCACCAGAACAACCTATGCGGCTGCTTTCGTTTATTACGCCTTCGGAAAGACCAATGATGCCCACAATGGTTTTAAAAGTAGAACCAGGTGAATATTTAGTGCTTACTGTACGGTTGAGCAAAGGCAGGCGCGGGTCTAGTGCCAATTCGCCATAATGTTTTCGGCGTTGGTTACCTGTTAAATAATTGGGGTTGTAGGTTGGTGCACTTATCATGCATAAAATGCCGCCTGTTTTTGGGTTTACTGCAACAATACTACCCACTTTGTTTGTCATTAGTTTTTCGCCTAGCTGTTGCAGTTCTACATCTAGGCTTAGGTGCAGGTTTTTCCCAGCAACGGCGGAAGTATCATACCTTCCATTTTCAAAGGGGCCTTGTATGCGGCTTTTATTGTCCCGAATAAACCTTTTTACGCCACGGCTACCCATCAATAGTTTCTCATAATTCCTTTCCAGACCAGTCATGCCTGCATAATCGCCTGTTTCGTAGCCTTCGTCTTTGTGCTTGCGCAAAAAACTACTGTCAACCTCAGCCGTATAGCCTAGTATATTGGCAGCAGTACTGTAAGGGTACATCCTGGCAGAACGCTCATTGAGTACAAATCCGGGGAACTTGTACATGTTTTCATTCAGCCTCCCATACATCTCAGGAGAAAGCAAAGGCTCAAAAACACTTGGCCGCACGCTCCCGTTTTTAAAAGCAATGTCTTTAATCCTCTTCTTGTATTCTGTAGTATCAATATCAAGTAGTTTGCACAGGCTTAGCGTGTCTATTCCTTTGGCTTCAACAGGCGTTACCACCAAGTCGTACATGATTGTATTTTCTAGTATGCTCCTGTTTTTCCTGTCATAAACAATGCCCCTGTCTGGATAAATGATTTTTCTGTAAATGGCGTTGTTTTCTGCTGCTAGCTTGTATTTGGAAGAAAATACCTGAAGGTTTATCAATTGGCCAAGTATAATCATAAACATAAGCCCAAAAGCTATCTGGATAATACCACTGCGACTTTGATTGAATACCGACATAATTGATTAGGTGGAAATTTGTAATACTGAACCGTGTAAAGTTGCCGATTACAAATGGATATTGCAAGAAAATAAACAATAAAATTTACCCACATAAGTGGTAAGTCATAAGTAGTAAGTCGTAAGTTATTAGTAATAGATTACCCATTAAATAATTTATGCCGCTTGATGGGCTTGCCTTTGCGTATGAGCACAGCATGATAAATACCTGGGACATCGTTTGCCCAATTTTTCAATAATAGTATAATCCCGATAATTTCTAGCCTAGTTATAAGGCCTATATAAAAAGAGAGCTGGAACAATACCCCAGCATTGCATGTAAGCATTACCTGGATTAAGGTAGAAAACAAAACCAAGACCCATAATTTTGAGGAGATACTATGCGTTGCTACTTCTTTCCGAAATTTCAAGAAACAAACTAAGTATGCAAGCCCTTCCAATAATAGTATGATAACCATTTGTATTTTATTGCCTAAAAAAAACTGGGGGCATTCTATATAGGTTGCTATGAGTACGCATAAAAAGAAAATCTGGTCTATTGTAGAATCTAACCTACGTAAGTGTTGTGTAGATATATTGAGATGCCTTGCAATAATGCCATCAAAAATATCTGTCAACAACCCAATTGTGAAAAGCACAACAGCAATTACTGGATAATAGCTTATATGCAAATAACTAAACATTAGTATAATGCCGCCAATTAGTAACCTAGAATAAATCAATAATTTCGGGATATATCTTGTGTAAAATATCATTGGTTTTATAGCTAAATTAATTAGTGTGCATAAAAGTTTTTCGCTTTTTTATTAAAAAATCAACTTAGCCCAACCTCACCCCTCCCGAAAGACCGAGACAAGTTACCCAAAGGAAAAGATAACAGGATCAGGGCAAGGTGACAATAATTGCACATTTTTATAATATTTATTTCATTACTTTTTTTATTAAAATAGTTTCAGTTTTGCCATTTTGGTGGGATTTTTACGCTGTTTCTTTTTTCAAAAATCGTTGCCACCCTTGTAAGCCATTGATTATCAATTACAACATCAAATTTTTGTGCGTGATTTGTGCTTATTTTGTGCTTATTTTTTGAGTAATTTGTGCGTATTTTATGCTCATTTTATGCTCATTTTGTGCTTGATTTGTGCGTATTTTACAGCCATTAATACAAGACCAAATTTTGTAACTACAACTATCTTAATATTAGTAAAAAAAGAGCTACGAGTAGGATGCCAAGAAACGAGTTTTGTAAGTAGTTTGTATCAAGTGCATTCCTAAACAAAGATACTATTTTTATAGATTGAGGGGTATCAGGACAAAGCGAAAAAGTTTTATGCACCCATTATGCTACCCCAAAAAACACTTTCCATATTTTTTTATATAATACCACTATACCCACATAATAGAGCCAACCTCTATATTTGCAACCCCAATTAGGTTTGCTAATTTGTTGTACATGAAAGAAATAGGCGCTATACCTTCTATTAGCATTGACACAATCATAGCCAATACGGGCAGGGCAAAGGCTGCAAACGATTTTCATGTTTTTAAAAGCAGCGAGCTAGACAAAACTAAAAGGCCTGCAAGGCCAGTAAGGATTGACCATTTTATTATCGTGTTAGTTACAGAAGGCACTGCACATATAAAAATAAACCTAGTAGATTACAGGATAGAGAAAAACAGCCTGCTAATTATTTCGCCCAATACAATCCATGAATTTATACAGCAAACAGATTATCATTTTATAGGCACTGGCTTTGTGCCTGCGTTCCTGTCGCAAATAGGATTCAACAAAAAACATATAGATGCTTTTGGCTTTTTCTCGACCAACAGCGACCCCTATTTCCCATTAGCACAAAAGGAAGCCGACATTTTGGTGAACCTAATGCTAATGCTGCACGAAAAAGACCATTCAACAGACGAGCATCCTTTTAAAGAAGAGGTTATACACCATGCGTTCAACTTATTGATGTTTGAACTGGCAGCCATAGCCCGGAAATACAGAGAAAATACAGTGGTGAAACTTACTAGAAAGGAAGATATACTAATGGCTTTTTTGCGTGTACTGCCACTACATTTTAAAGAAGAGCGGAGCGTGCAGTTTTATGCCAGTTTGTTGTTTATTACCCCTAAGCATTTAACCAAGACTGTAAAGGAAATAACCAATAAAACCTGTGGGGAGTTAATAGACGACATGGTAATCATGGAGGCAAAAGTGCTGCTGAACGATGTAACCCTATCTGTTGCAAACGTGGCAGACCTACTCAACTTTAGCGATCAGTTTTTCTTTAGTAAGTTTTTTAAGAAACATACTAGCCTTACCCCTTCGGAGTATAGGAAAAGCCTGTAAGGATTGAAATTCAAGCCATTGGGCGTTTATTTATAATTTTACGCCATATAGACATATTAATTGCACTTTTAAACATCACATTAAAGAAAAATACGAAAGAACTTTGTAATTGATTTAATACATAATTATGCAGGATATAAGCAATAGGCTAACAGGCAAAATTGTTTTAATTGCTGGGGGGGCCACGGTACATGGCAGGGGGATTGTGCATTACTTTTTAAAGGCAAATGCTACCGTAATTGTTCCGGGTACTAGCTTACAGGGC
The DNA here is from genome assembly GCF_046546515.1 of Parasediminibacterium schistidii. Taxonomy (NCBI): domain Bacteria; kingdom Pseudomonadati; phylum Bacteroidota; class Chitinophagia; order Chitinophagales; family Chitinophagaceae; genus Parasediminibacterium; species Parasediminibacterium schistidii. Next base: position 90,776 of record NZ_JBKHKJ010000003.1, read on the forward strand.
TTGAATGGATTAAAAGCAAGCATAGAAAACATTAATACTGGCCACCTTATTACGCACCTTACGGAGCTGCCAGATTATGACAAGGCTTTTGACATTGCCGAAACCATCGTGGAAGAATTTGGCAAAATAGATATTGGCATTGGCGTTTTTAGCAATGCCCCTTGCAGCAGTATGCTTACAGAAGCACATATAAACGACTGGCAGCAGATGATAGACACAGAGGTTACGCCTTTTTTTGTGTGTGCCCGTCTGATACTGAATGCGATGAAATTGATTGAGGATGGCCTTTATGTAAACGTTTGCTATGGCAAAGATTTTGAGGATGGCAATTATGCACCATTGTCTAAAATAGCACAAAATGCAAAGATGGAAATGTCTAAAATTTTTGCAGAAGAAAGCAAGAAGCACAACGTGAGGTACCAACATCTTTGGGTGAAACCAACGGATGATGGCGACAACAACCTTGCTAATTTAAATAGTGCAGAAACAATTGGCACGGAGATATTGAAATTGTTTATCGAAAAAACAGAAAATACAGATTGTATTTTTCATTCTATCCCCGAAAATGCTGGTGCATGATGCCTTCTCGTATTATGTTATTTTTACCAGCATTGCTTTAAAAGCCAATGCCACATACTTATTGTTAGCCCACATTTTATTAAAACCCCATATCCCTAGAATAGCACATGCTATGCCCGCCAAAACATCTAAAATATAGTGGTGGCTATTATAAATGGCTGCATACCATATACCAAGCATTACAAATGCAAAAAAAATATTGATGTAGCCCAATTTGTTTTTTAAGCCATAGTACAATACAATAACCGGGTACGATGAATGGAGGGAAGGCATGGCAGCAAACACATTGGAACTTTTGGCATATATTGAATGGAATACCTGCACATGAAAAAGGCTATCAAACCGCCCTAAGCCTGCAACATTGCCAGGGGTATGCGCTATAAACTGGAAGCCATGCTGCTGAACATACCAAGGCGGCGCAGCCGGATAAGTATAATAAACAACAAAGCCTAATAAGTTTACCAACAAGAATGTAGTGGAAAAAGCTATGAACTGGCTGCGGCTTTTATAAAACAAATAACATGCAAACAACATAGGCACAGGTACCCAGCACAAATAAAAAAAACCTGTTATAGTATCTAACATGCTGCTTGTGTGCTGTAACCAAAACTCGTTGGGTGTTAGTATTTTTCCATTGCTAGATATACCGAACAAATACTTTTCTGCATTGTAAAGGCTTTCAATATGCACAGCACTAACTGAGTAATTTGGTAGCGCTTTCATGTAGTCGAAAATAATCCAATACACTATAAATATAGAAAACCCGATAATAAATTTCCTAGTGCCTGCATTGATATAGTATAATGCATTAAAAATACCAGCTAAGAATAGTTGGTCTGATTTAAACCCTACTAATAAAGCCGACAAAGCCAAGTACGAAATAGTAATGATAGTTGTTGCAACAATGCTATTCTTGTGAAAGCCTTTTTTTAGATTATCCTCTTGCCTCATTATGCTGTTTCTTAGGAAAGTCTGATTGAAAAATTACATCCCACAATGCGGATGATACGCCATAACCTTTGGTAGGGTCGTCGTAATGATGCAGCATGTGGTGCTGCTTTATTTTCTTCATTAAAGGATTTTTAAAATTGTAATGGTGCATTGCAAAGTGGAGCATATCGTATATAAGATAGCCAGTAAGAAACCCCGGGAAAAATGCATATAAATCTATCTTATGCTTAAAAATAACATAAAACAAAAAATAAAAAACTGTTGCCAAAGGTATGCTTGCAGAGGGGGGCATTACCAGCCTTTTAGCATCTTTGGGATAATCGTGGTGCACACCATGGAAAATGAAATGGATGCGCTTGCCCCATGCAGAGCTAGGCTGAAAATGAAAAACAAAGCGGTGCAATAAGTATTCTGTGGCTGTCCAAACCAGCAACCCTATCAAATAATAAAAAATAAAAGCCTCAAGACCTATTTTACCTGTGAAAGCCTTGAAAGAAAAAAAAGCGATTACTGGTATATAAATAAAAAGCGGAACGCTAAAATGCACTTTTGACATGGACTCCATTAGACCATTACTAAACATCCTACTCGATTCTGTAGAATTTGAGACGTAATTCTTTTTCATGTTTCAACTTTTAATGCCCACTAACAAAAACAGTTACTACGCAAGTTTTTTTGCCACTAAGGCTGAAAGACTCAAAGTGGCACTAAGGAAATAAAGAAGAAGAAAAGAAAAACTGTTTTATATTATCCAATGCCTTTAAAACGTCACTTTCTTCGTGATTCTTCTTGTTTTTGTGCCTTTGTGGCTATGAATGAGTATGAGGCCAACATTAAATTTTCATCCGCTCTGTTATTTCCTGCCCTGTTGCTATGTCGTTGCCTTTCAGCTCTGCATACTCAACATTGGGAAACCAAAAGCTACCACCATTAATTTTAACAAAAATCCTTTTTAATATAATTTGTTTTTGGTTAATGGTAGCATAAATGCCATATTTATTATCGGCACCCAGCTTTAAATACAAAGGCATTTTTTTGTACGATACAAAATGCAGCTCGTAACTATTTTTTGCAAGTGGTTTCGACTTTATGCCGTAGGCAAAATTGCGTTGTACATAACTTAGCTCGGCACGCTCGCCTTTATCGCCATAACGTATCCAGAAAACATGCACAGGCTCGTCATTGTTCAATTCACCATTTTTATTATAGTTCAACTCGTAAACAATGGTATTGATATTGGGTGGGCGCTGCAAGAAAAATAATTGCTTAGGGTTTCCGTTTGGCACTGGGTAAACAAGCTCTTGCGAATGCACGCTTGCAGCTAACAGCAAGCAAATTATAAAACCAACGTATTTTGTAAAACTCTTCTTCATCTACTAAAAAAATTAAAAACCGCTATAATTTCCACATTAGCAATAGCCTTTCAGGAAATTTCCAACGCAATCATTTGCCAAGAATGGACTAATAGGCACTACTGTTTTTTCCTTGGTGCTTATTAGGATGTACAGCTTATATCCTTAAGGATGCAATTTTTCATCTGCCCGCTTCCTCCAGTGCTTTTTTTGCATCCATCAACCTTTTAATAGCTGTAAAATTGGTTAATACAGCCATTATAACTATAGGTATCGTAAACACTGTCATGGTTTCAAATACATGGAATGGGATGCCTTTTATATACAATTTATAATCGCCTCCCACCACTTTTGAAGTTGCGTAGCAAGCAATGGCCGAAGCAGCTATCAACACTACTCGTTCTGGCCGCTGCATTAACCCTCCTTTGTTTTCTATGCCTAAACCTTCGCTGCGCGCCCTAGTATAGCTAACCATCATAGACCCCATTAAGGCGATAAACGCAAACAAAGAACTTAAAAAATAATGATGTGCTATTAAATAATAGCAAATCCCTAAAAAAAGAATTAATTCGCTATATCTGTCCAGCACAGAATCGTACAACGCCCCGAAAGTAGAACTCATGTTGCCCAAGCGAGCTACCTGCCCATCTAGCATATCGAACAGGCCTGCAAATAAAATCAACCCACCAGCACAACCTATGTATGAAAAATCGCCACGGTTTCCTGCTTCGCCGCCTACAATAAAAATAATGGCCACCCCAACATTTAATACAAGCCCTATGGTAGTAACAATATTAGGTGTAAACCCAATTTTGATAAGGCATTTTACCAATGGGTTAATAATGACATATATTATTTGCTGTAGCTGGTTGCGTATCAATTGTTTCCGCATAATTTTTTTCTTAAAAATCAAATTTCACCCTTGTCCTGATGCCCCAGTCAGATATAGCAGGGTGATTGAGGTAGGTAAGCCTTTGCACATAGTCAACCCTTATCAACTTGAAAATATTTGCAATACCCGCGCTTACCTCTATATATGGCTCCTTACTTAATGCAAATGTACTTGGCAAACCAGTAATATTATCAATAGGGAATTTGTAAACTGCAGAATTTTTTGCAGGGTTGTTTTCATCCCTGATTCCACCATACAATACTTTGGCACTTGCTACTTCACGCAGTTTTAATTTTTTTAAAAGTGGTATCTTATTGAAAATAAATCCATTTAAATAATAATCAACGTTTACGCCCACTGAATGGTCGCTAACAAATTCCATAAAATTCATCAAGTTGTATGAATTTAGCTGGTAAGCATAGCTTTGATTGGCCCTGTGGATATTTAACAATGGGAAAGGTATTTGCCCAAATGTATAGCCACCTTCAAAAACCACATCGGCAAAACCAAACTGCGAGAAGTAAAAACGCTTATAGGCATTCAACTCTACTTTTTGGTAATTATACTCGCCATTTGCTAAGCCCTTTACACCTTCTGTGAACCTTGCCCTGAAAATGGGGTATTTATTAAAAATAGGTATGCGATAAACTTTGCCTTGATAAAATTGCTCATTGGGTGCCCACCTTAGCTCGCCAGACAATTCGGTGCTAGTAAGGCTCTGTATCGTGTCATTATTTATTTTCTCATAAGTAATGGTGCCTGCTGGCGTCTGCTTCACATTTTTAAATCCAAATGTGTACGAAAGGTTTTTACCAAATTCTCTTACGTACTCTGCTTTAAAAGTATTGTTATAAAGCCATTTATTATTGTCTCCTCGCTTAAATGAAAGCAAGAAATTGTCTTCCTGCACAAATTGCAGGTCTTGCCCAGGAATTTTGGTATCGTACTGGTAACTCAATTTCAGATAATTGAGTGGGTAGGCATATACGGATTTACCATTAAAAGAATAAGCCCCAGACACAAAATATTTCCATTTCTTGTCTTTAAAACCGTAGGCAGCATAATCTTCAACGTAGAAATTTTTACTTAACTTAGGCGTTGTCCTACCCCCTACCCTTAACCTGAAACCTTCTATTGGGTTAAAACTATAAAATGCGTTTACAGGGCCCATTTCAAAGGGACCAAAATTCTTATAGCCTGCCAACAGCAGTGTAGCAATATCCATGAACCGCTTGTATGACCGCATGTTTTGAAGGCTATCTATATTGGTATAAACGGTTGCTTCAATTTTCGACAATTGTGGATCCCGATTGGCTACCCAGAAGCTATCGTTGGTTACTGGTATATGTTGCCCTGTATAATCTGTTTTTGCTTGGTAAATGCTGTCGGGGGCTGGCTTGTCTACAATATAATTTTTAAACGAAACCGTCCGCTCGCCCAATATCCCACCCGAAGATTCTTTGCTTAACGCAAATTCTGCAAGCATATCGCTCATAGACAAATGATACCTACCATCTGGGCTTTTTTCGAAATTTTGGTTGATACGCAGTTCACGTGTCCAGTTGATATTGGCATTCTTGCTAATACCCATCACAATTTTTTTCACCGCATAGTTGCCATCTAGCGTAATGTACATAGTGCCACGAAATATTAAATCGGTAGAATTGCGTGGTGTAAAATACAATTTCACCAGTTTAATGCCATCTTCCTGTACAGTATCTCGGATATAAAACTGGTAGAATGTTGGTGCCATGTCGGCAATGGGGCTTAAAAATAGATTGCTAAGCACAGAAATATTGTTTTCATAAATATCAATATTCTCGTACATCCGATCTAGGTATTTGGTAATGCCATTGCCATCTATGTAGTCACCAAAATTTACTTTCTTCTCTCCTAATACAAATGTTTTTTCCTTTTGAGGCGATTTACGCAAATATTTTTGAGACAGTCTTTCTTCTAGGTAAATAGGCAAGAGCGACTTGCCTTCTAGCTTGGACGTATCTTGATTATCAAGTATAAATTTGTAATTTTTTAAGAAGCGGTTTTTTGCGAGTTTTTCTGGCTTGTTGGTCAAGGACAATTCCATTTTTTCGTATTGTTGGAATTGCTCATAGTCGTGGGCACCTACACGGTTGCTGTCTTTATTATCGATTACTTTTCTTATCAGCTCTACGGCAGGATTGTTTTTATTCCTGTATTTTGGCTTTTTGTTGGAGGTAACAACAACTTCTTTCAATGCCTGGTTTAGTTGAAGGTCTATATTTAGTACTTGCAATTGCCCTACCAATACTGGTTTATCTACTGTTTTGTACCCTACGCATGAAAATTCGATAGTTGATACTTTTGGGTTTGCTGTTTGCAGGTAATAATTGCCATTCTCGTCGCTAACCACCCCCTTGCTTCCTTTGAAGTAAACACTTACATAAGGCAAGGGCTTACCCGACTGGGCATCACGGACGAGGCCCTTAACCACCGTTTGTGCCTTTAAGAATTGCGACGACAACAGTACAATTAAAATAAACACAAATTGCTTAATTTGTTTGTCAATATTCATTATTTATCCAATTTCGCTTAAACACATATTTTTTTTGCAAAGGGTAGTTGTACCCATATGCTACCAAAACCGATGTAGCAAGTTTTGCTATTATATAATGTGTATTTGTATATTTAGAAAACAAGTACATGCTGCTAACATTCAATAGCAAATTACCTGCCCAAACCAAGAAGTATTTGTAAGCCTGTCTATAAGCATTTGCCTCGGTTGCATCAAAAGCCCAATGCCTGCCAATGAGAAAGTTGATGATGCCACCACTTACAGTTCCTGTAATGGTTGCTTCTAAAGGATTTACCTTAAAAAGGGTTACCAAGGATATTGTTATGAGGAAATCGGCTAAAGAGGCTACCAAACCGGCTACATTAGCCTTAAAAAAAGTAACCATATTAAATATTAAAAAGGTATAAATTCAATAACTAATTGCAGTATCAACCACGAATACACTCCTGCCAATACATCATCTGCCATTACTCCCCATCCACTTGGCAGTAATTCTGCCTTTTTTATGCCCAAGGGTTTTACAATATCAAAGAAACGGAAAAGGACAAGCCCAAAAGCCACATATTTTATTTCAATGGGTACAAAAAGCAGGGTAATCATCATCCCTGCTACTTCGTCTATTACTATTTTATTGCTGTCGTGCCCCCAAATACTTTCCAATACATTAGAATTCCATGTACCAACCGCTAATACGGCAGCCAACAACAATGGCTGCCAAAGCCATTTGTTACCTGGGGGTAGAAACATTAAAAATATACAGTAAGCTACTGCTGCGATAGTGCCAGATCCTTTACCTATATAACCAATACCGCAAACAGTAGCTATTGCCTTATGAAAACTCATCATATTTAAAAAGAAGCTGCCAACTCTTCGTAATAATCCTGGCCAAGATGCGTAATTAAATCCTCATCCATAATATAACGGAGGGTGTTTTGCAGCTTAATCAATTGCTTGAAAATATCATGCTCAGGGCGTAACCCGTCAAGGGTTTGCGGCGATTTAAAGTAAAAAGACAACCACTCTTGTATGCCACTCATGCTAGACCTTTTGGCAAGATCTAGGAACAAAGCGAGGTCTAGTACAATTGGCGCAGCAAGAATAGAATCCTTGCATAAAAAATTAATTTTAATCTGCATGGAATAGCCCAGCCAACCGAAAATGTCTATATTATCCCAGCTTTCTTTATTGTCGCCATGTGGAGGATAATATTCAATCCGTATTTTATGGAATAAATCCCCATACAATTCAGGGTTTACATCTGGTTGCAATATGTCTTCCAATACGCCCAGTTTGGATACTTCTTTAGTCCTAAAATTGTCAGGATTATCTAGCACTAAACCATCCCGGTTGCCCAATATATTGGTAGAAAACCAACCACGAACCCCCAATGCCCTTGCTTGCAAGCCAGGAGCAAGTATGGTTTTCATTAAGGTTTGCCCAGTTTTAAAATCTTTGCCACCAATTGGTGTTCCTGTTTCTTTTGCTAATTGTACCAAAGCCGGTATATCGCAAGTAAGGTTAGGGGCACCGTTTGCAAAAGGTACACCCAAGCGGATTGCTGCATAAGCATATATCATGCTAGGTGGTATCATTGGGTCATTGTTCCTCATCCCTTCCTCTAAGCTTTCTATAGTAGCGTGTACAGGGGCTTCTTCTATATACCTTTCGGTAGATCCACACCATACCATTACCAAGCGGCTACAATCGTTTAATTCCTGAAAATTTTGGATGTCTTCCATCACTTCCATTGCCAAATCGTATTTAGTAGCGGCAGTTTTTACATTCACCCCTGTGATGTTGGCAATATAAGTTTTGTCGAAAACGGCCTTCATTGGTTTAATGGCTTCCAATTCAGGCTTTATTGCGTTGAGCAATGCTGCATCCAATACTTTGGCCTTGCTTGCAGCTTCATACACATTGTCTTCAAAAATATCCCAGCCACCAAATACCACGTCTTGAAGGCTTGCCAATGGCACAAAATCTTTTATTTTCGGGTTTCTCTCTTCTGTTCTTTTCCCCAACCTGATAGACCCCATCTGCGTAATAGAGCCAAATGGCTGTGCCAATCCTTTTTTTACAGATTCAACGCCTGCAATAAATGTAGTGGCAACTGCACCAAGCCCTGGCAGCAATATACCTAATTTGCCATCTGCGGGCAATAAGTTCTCTTTCATGCTTTTCTTTTTCTTTAGTTAAAATTTCCTATAACCATTTATTATCCTTGTACCAAACCAATGTTTCTTCCAACCCTGATTTTAGATTATATTTAGGCTCAAAATCCAATTCTTTGCTTGCTTTGTCAATATTACAAATCCAGTTTGCAGCGGTTAATTCAGCCAGTTTTTCCTGGTTTACAACTGGGGTTTTACCAAACAAACCATACCCTTTTTCCAATACTACTGCAAAAAACTTAACCATGCCTTCTGGCAAAAAAAAGCGGGTTGTCTTTTTTCCTAAGAATTCTTTGGCAAAATCTGCCAACTCGTACCTGCTATATGATTGACCATCAGAAATATTAAATGCAATAGAAGTATTGTTTTTAAACAAGGCATCAACTACAATGCCAGCTATATCTTTTACATATACAAAACTTAATTGCTGCTTACGCTTTCCTATATATGGTTCCCAGCCCTTTAAAATGTAGCTAAAAAGGATAAAGATATCTTTCTCCCTAGGCCCGTATATAGCCGTAGGCCTTATTATAGTTAACGGTAACGCAAGCCCGTTAATCTTTTCTTCTGCCATCAATTTGCTTTTGCCGTAGGAAGTAACTGGCTGGGGCTTTGTTTCTTCCGTTATTGCGCCCTCTGCGCTGGGCAGCGGCCCCATAGCCGCAAGGCTGCTTACAAAAACAAATTTTTTCAAAGGTATTTCCAACATTGCTGCCGCTTTGGCAATATTGTAAGTATAAGTTACGTTTACCTTGCTATATTCATCCAAACTCGATGCCTTTGTAATGCCTGCCGCATGTATAATATATTGGTAATTGTTTTTTTCTATCTGGTTTTTCAAATCAGCTATATCATTAAAATCGGGATAGATATACTGGATCTCAAGGCCTTTCAAATGATCTATATTGCTGCTTTTCCTTATTGCAGCATGTACTTCCAAGCCCATTTTAAGGGCGGCTTCAATAATATGGAAGCCAAGGAAACCACTAGCGCCTGTTATCAAAACCTTTTCACGCATTCAATTCTTTTTTATAAATGCGGTATTTTTTATACACTTTGCCATTCATGCTTTCAATACCACTTTTCATTAATTCGTTGTGTTCCAATATCCACGAGGCTTCCCCGCCCCTCATGTTCCTTTCCTTTGCCCTCCTTATCATACTGGCATAGAAAACTGCTTCTATACCTTGTTTTTTATATCCTTCCACTACCCCCAACGCAAGTACCCTTACATTGTTTATTTTTTTCAAGCCAAGCAACAGTTTTATAATGCCTGTTGGCAGCAGCCTGCCTTTTTTTATCTTAATCAATACCTGGTTAATATCTGGTATTGCCAATCCAAACCCAATTAGCTTGCCATTGTGTTCGGCAAGCATGGCAAACTTTTCATCCACTATCATTTTTAGGTCTTTTGCCAGATAATTAAATTCATTGTCTGTCATAGGCACAAAGCCTAGATTTTTATCCCATGCTGTATTATACACCTCTTTTACCTTGGCAACTTCATTTTTATAATCCTTCATGTTGATAGGCCGGATGATAATATTTTTGCTTTTTAGCCTTTTTAGCAATGCTTCTTCCAGTTGTACTGGCCTGTCGTTTATCTCCCTGATGTCAATATCGTAAGCCAACAGGTCAATGTCTTTCTTAAACCCACAGGCTTCAATTAGTTCGTTATAATAAGGCTTATTATAGGTCATCATGGCAAGCGGTGGCTTGTCAAAACCTTCTATTAATGCTCCACAAGGTTCGTTGGTAGAAGGGTTTACCGGGCCTACAAAACTGGCAAGGCTACTATTTTTTTCTAGCAACCATGCTGCGGCAGTCTTAAAAAGAAGCTTTGCAACCGCCTTGTCGTTCACGCAATCAAAAAAACCAAAAAAACCATCACTTGCATGGTTAAATTCGTTGTGGTTGTTATTGATAATAGCAGCTATCCTCCCTTTTACCACATCATTTTCATAAACCAAAAAAAGCTGCAAAACAGAATGCTCGTGAAATGGGTGCTTGCCAGGGGTAAGCAAATCTCGTTGGGCTATAAAAAGTTCAGGCACATAGTTTACATCTCCCTTGTACAATTCATGAGGGAAATCAATAAAAGCGGCCATCTGTTTTTTGGTCTTTACTTCTTCTGCCCTAATCATATTGCTTGTTTTTGAACTTGGCGTTTAATATCCAGCTTTAAGGCTACTTTATTCAATTTTTCTATTGCTTCTTCTATTTGGCTATGCGTGTGCGTGGCCATGAGTGAAAAACGTATCAAAGAATCTGCCGAGGAAACTGCCGGGGAAACAACTGGGTTTACAAACACCCCTTCTTCCTGCAATTTCTTTGTAAACAAGAATGTTTTGTAGTTGTCCCTTACATATACTGGGATAATAGGGCTTTCTGTTTCACCTGTATCAAACCCATAATCCTGAAACATTTGCATTGAATAATGTGTATTTTCCCAAAGTTTTGCAATTAATTCAGGCTCCGACTGGATAATATCCAATGCAGCAATCACGCTTGCTACTGCTGCCGGGGTCATGCTTGCACTAAAAATCAAAGATCTAGCTTTATGCTTTAAATAGTCTATTACATCAGCATCACCCGATACAAAACCACCAAGCGATGCAAGGGACTTGCTGAAGGTACCCATCATTACATCAACCTTGTCAGTAAGCCCAAAATGAGAGGCTGTTCCAGCACCTTTATCGCCAATTACGCCAAGGCTATGGGCATCATCTACCATTACATTGGCACCGTATTTATCTGCAAGTGCTATAATCTCAGGCAATTTTACAATATCGCCTTCCATGCTAAAGATTCCATCAACGGCTATCAGTTTCATGGCATCAACTGGTAAGTTGGCCAATTTGGCTTCTAAATCTGCCATATTGTTGTGGCCATATTTAAGAACCCTAGAAAAAGATAACCTGCTGCCATCTATAATAGATGCATGGTCGCTTTCGTCAAGTATCAGGTAATCTGTACGACCTGTAATACAAGACAAAACCCCCAAGTTTGCCTGAAACCCTGTGCTAAACAATATTGCAGCTTCCTTGCCTGTATAAGCTGCAAGCCTGTTTTCCAGTTCAATATGAATATCTAAAGTGCCATTTAAAAACCTAGACCCAGCACAACCAGAACCATACTTATCAGTGGCTTTTTTTGCAGCTTCAATTATTTTAGGATGGTTAGTTAGCCCCAAATAAGAATTAGAGCCAAACATTAATACTTTCTTGTTGTTCAAGATAACCTCTGTACCCTGCCCAGACTGTATCGTTCGGAAATAGGGATATAAACCCATGCTCCTTACTTCCTCCGCATCCTTAAATGCTGAAACTCTCTGATGTAATTTTTTTTGCATAATTCGCCTTTTTTGCTCGTAAATGGCATCCATTCACTTTTCTATAATCTTTTTTAAAGCTGCTGCCTCTTTACGCGGAAAGGTAGTTTAATATCGCAAAATAGAATACAAAAATCTGAAATAATAGCTATTACAACAATGTCTGAAAGTCGTGCATATATGTCTGAAAGTCTTAAATTCCTTTCATTGTTCCATGCTTACATTGTAATAAAATATTGCAGACTTGTTCTTATTTTCAACTTTAGCCCCTTTTCGCATTAAGAACAATCCCTTTCCCAAAACAAATTTCTATTCTAAATATCTCTCTTGCAGCGAGTGAAACTTGACAGGATTGCAGTTACCATAACTGCAAATTAAACAATTGCAAATGAAATATTTGTAAAAAATTAGCTAAATAGTATAAAACCATCAGCCATTTATTTCGGAAATAAAAGATAAATGACTAAAATTCTACCGAAAATAGCTTATATTTTTTCAATAAAACATTCCTTTCGCTATTGAACTAAGCTTGCTAACAATTTCATTCTTCCTTTTGTGGAAAACTATACCTAAACAAAAAATATCTTCAATTTAAAAAGAAATTTGTAATTTGGTTTGCCCCACCCAATCATATTATATTTAATATCAACGTTTAGATGGCTAAAAAGATCTTTAGTACTGGCATTTTTTTTATTGTACTTTTTATTGTGTTTTCAAGCACTGCCAAATGCATGGCCCAGTGCAACAATGCTATTACTAACTACCCCTACCATGAAGATTTTGAAGCCTCTGATGGCAAGTGGGTAGCTGGCGGCATCAACTCGGACTGGGCATGGGGTACGCCACAAAAAGCCATTATCAACAAGGCGGCAAGCGGCACTAAGTGCTGGATTATAGGTGGGCTTACTGGCAATAAATACAATGATGGAGAGAAATCTACCTTGCAAAGCCCTTGCTTCAATTTATCATTGCTTACCAACCCATATTTAAGTTTTAAGGTATTTTGGGAAACTGAATCTAAATACGATGGTGCTAATTTTCAATATTCTATAGACAACGGTGCTAATTGGCTAAATCTAGGATCTTCTGCTGATGCCATTAACTGCCCAAATGACAATTGGTTTAACACTACTTCTATTACAGCTATTGGCTCAAATAGCACAAACAATTCAAACGGCTGGTCTGGCTCTGTTAGTAGTGGTGATGGGTCTGGCAAATGGGTAAGCGCAAAACATTCGCTAGATGCACTAAAGAGTCAAAAGCAAGTTATATTCAAGTTTAGTTTTTCCGCAGGTACAAAATTTAATGATTACAATGGCTTTGCTGTTGACGATATTAATATTAGCGAACCCCCACCAAACGTGGCTACGTTCACCTATGCTTGTTCGCCAAGCAAAAACAAAACCGTAGATTTTACAGGCGGGAATGTGGTATGCCCATCGGTATTTAACTGGGATTTTGGCGACCCCAATTCTGGGCCGGACAACAACACATCAAGCGACCCAGCCCCTAGCCATGAGTATTCTGCAGCAGGTAAATACACAGTAATACTTACCGTTACCAACCCTGCTACCCAACCTCCGGCAGTTGTAGTGAGCCCACCCGTGTATATACAAGTTGCAGATGCTACCATTAGCGTAGTGAAAGATATTTTATGTTATGGCGACACAACAGGGGCTTTGCAAGTATCCGTTAACCCCACTTTTTCAGATACATATACATACATCTGGAACAATAACCCAAGACTCACATCAGCATTAATACCCAACTTGCCAGCAAGCATATACTCCGTTGCCATTAGAAGTTCCAAAACCTGTGCATCTGCTGCACCTGTATCGCTTCCAACAAAACGATTGGAACCTTTGCAGCACAGTGCAGAAGCAGTAAACCCCGTTTGTGAAACCAAAGGCCGCATTACTATTATTGAAACTGGTGGAACTGGCAACTATATATCATATACATGGACACCCAATGTTTCCAACAGCTTGCAGGCCAGCAACTTAGTCGCAGGCACCTACAAGGTAGTAATAACAGATGATAATAACTGCACGGATACGTCCACCTTTACGCTTGTTGACATGAAAAATACAACTAGCGTAAACCTAGGGAACGATACCATTATTTGCCCAGGCGAAAAACTATTGCTAGATGCAGGCATTTTCCCTAGCTACAAATGGCAAGATTTATCAAACACGCAAACTTATGATGTTACCAAGACTGGGGTTTACAGTGTAATCGTTGCCGACAAAGATGGCTGTACTGCTTCTGACAATATTCAAGTAACGGTGCAATGCAACGACATCTTTTTCCCAACTGCTTTCACGCCCAATGGCGACCCTCAAAACCCTACATTTGGCCCCGGGCCAGCCGCTTCTTTAGCCGCTATATCTAAATATGAGTTTAAGATTTATAATCGGCTTGGGCAACTTATATTCACTTCCAACAACCCCTACAAGCAATGGGACGGCACTGTTAAAGGTGTAATTAGTAATGGTACTTATGTATGGTTTGCAAACTATACCATCGCCAACAGGAAAAACCTATCAAAACAAGGGGTGTTTTTATTGTTTAGATAATTAGTGAGTGGTCAGTAGACGGTATTGATTTGTAAAAAAGACTACCTTTTGCCTTATTACTGACCACTGACCACTTACGACTCTTCCTCCGGCTTATGATTTTTGGTGTACCCCCTCCATTTGTCAATCATTTGCTGCATGTCGTTTGGCAATTCGCTATTAAAAGTAATTAATTCTTCTGTACGGGGATGTATAAAACCAAGGGTTTTAGCATGTAATGCACAACGGGGGCATAGGTCAAAACAGTTTTCTACAAATTGTTTGTACTTAGTGTAGATGGTGCCTTTCAAAATCTTTTCGCCACCATATTCCCAGTCGTTGAATAAGGTATGCCCCAAGTGCTTCATGTGTACCCGTATCTGGTGGGTACGGCCTGTTTCCAGCACGCATTCTACCACTGTTACATAGTTTAAGCGTTCTATTACTGAATAGTGCGTAATGGCATGTTTGCCTATTTCCCCTTCTGGGTAAGCAGCAAACATTTTCCTGAACTGCTGGTGGCGAGCTATATGCGCATTGATGGTACCTTTGTCTTCCACCACATTGCCCCAAACAACTGCCACATACTTCCTCTGCACTGTATGGTTGAAAAATTGCTTGGATAAATGGGCGGCTGCCATTGCATTTTTGGCAAGTACTATTAGCCCTGTTGTGTTTTTGTCTATACGATGCACCAAGCCAAAACGAGGCAAGGTTTCCTCGTCAATATTCGGGTCTTGCTGCAATAAATGATGGAAAACGCCATTAAGCAATGTGCCTGAAAAATTGCCTACCCCGGGATGTACTACCATATTTGGCTGCTTGTTAAGCACCAAAACATCCTCATCCTCATACACAATATTAAGGGGGAGTTCCTCAGCCTTTAGTATGGTATAGTCAGGGTTTATAAAAGTCATCAACACAATATCATCGCCTGGTTTTATGCGGTAGTTGCTCTTTACTATTTTGCCGTTCACGGTTAAAAAACCAGCATCTATCCCTTGTTGTACCTTATTGCGGGTAGCCCCTTCTATATGGTTTTGTATCCATTTGTCTATGCGCAAGGGTTCTTGCCCTTTATCTACCGTAAAAGTTTTTTTCTCGTATAGCTCGTCGCTGTTTTCTTCCTGCACAATATTTACATCCACATTCATAATGGCAAATATAATCTATCATTGTTACTATTCAGCACATAGATAGATAGGCAGAAAAACATGAAAACATAAGGAAATAAAAAAAAACCTTTTTTAGTTAAACCTCACCCCAACCCCTCGCCAAAGGCGAGGGGCAAAGCAGCGAAGCTTTATAGCTTTTAAAAAGTATTGCGCAGCGAACCAGACCAAATATAGGCAACAAACAAAGCTGCATAAAAGATGCTGGCACCCATGGCAACATTAAGGTTAATTAATGCAGCAATGCAGCAAACTACAGCAACCAATAGTTGTAATTGGCTCAACAGCGGCCTGCCCCAGCTTTTGGCTAGTTGGATGGGGTATTCCATTTCATTAAAAATAATGGCGGTTGAAGCTATTACCAAGGGGATAAACAAATAATTATCGTTTACCAATAATATATAAACACAAGACACCAACCCCGAAAACATGGAAACAGACACTAGTTTTGCCCGCCACTGCTCATTGTGCGTGAGTATATAGCGGCCGTGTGGGGTAAATAAAAGGTACAAATTGGCAAACGAGCTGCCCAGCCAAGAAAACATAACCAAAACAAAATAAAGCCACATTACCACTATGCCAATAAGCTGGAACTTAGAATCTTTGCTTGCCGAAGCCAACACCCTCACCGCAAACCAAACGCCTAGAAGCACGCCAAGCCTTATGTTTTTGGTTTGCTTGTTCATCCATAAGTTGTATTGAAGCAGCCAGCGGTAGAATACCAATTTCGATTTCAGGGCAGCTTTGTAGCCGTCTTTGGCATAGCCATAGTTTGGGTTGATCCGCAATGCTTCACGGAAATGCTCGGCTGCTTGCTTGTGCTTTCCTTTTTCTAGGTAATGCCAGCCATAGTTGGCATGGGTAGTAAAGTTTTCAGGGTCTATGGCAAGTGCCTCGTTGATGGTTTCGTAGGCCTCGTCTTTCTTGTTTAGCCGGAACAATGCCGTGGAGCGCATATTGAGGCAAGAAACGCTTTCGGCATCTAATGCCAAGCCATAATCAGCAGCTTCTAATGCTAACTGGTATTCTTTCTGTTCCAAACGTATATGGGCAGCAAGGGCAAAATACCCTGCGTTGTACGGGAAAATAGAAAGGGCTTCGTTTAAAAAGCCAAGTGCTTTTTTATTGTCATTTTTTTGGTACCAAGCAAAAGCCATCAAGTAAAAAACATAATCGTTGCTGCTGTCGAGGTGCAAGCATTGGTTGAGTATATCAATGGCTTCGTCAAATAATCTTGTATCTAGTTTGCAATGTGCCAGTATCAACAGTGCTTCTACATCTTCAGGATCCGATTGCAGCACCATGCCTATCTCCCGCTCCGCATCTTTAAAACGCTTTTGCTTCCGCAGCAAGTCAGCCCGGCGTATTAAATTTTCCCTGTTCAGCATTCAATAATTTGTTTAAAAAAATTGCCACAAAGGCACGCATTGTTTTTGCCACGAAGGCACGAAAGCACAAAGAGGCACAAAGGAAAGGAAGATTAAATCTTTTAGATTTGGCAACTTCTGGAAAGTTACCAAATCAAGTTGCTAAATCTAAAAAGGAGGTAAGCAAAAAAAAAAACGAACAAAAATAATTTATACGCACCCTTCTAACTCATAATTCATAACTAGCTTTATTTTTTCGCCTTTATGTAGTTCAATATATCGTCATACAATCCCGTTTCATTTGCGTACAAAGCATAGTTGCGGGCAGTGCTAAACCATTCGCCTGTTGTGAATTTATGTTGTTTTACAGCCTTCAACAAATCCTTTGTAGTTAGCTTTTCTATGGCGCCTTTGGCCAACGATTCTTCCAGTTTATACTCCGTGGCAATGTCCACCACTGCTTTTAAGTCTGCCCCGGAATATTCCTCTGTTACCTTGGCGACAGCAGCTAAATCTATTGTTTCTGCTGGCTTGTCTTTCAAGTGCTGCTTTAAAATTTCCACCCTGCCTTCTATATCTGGAGGGGCAACAAAAACAACACGGTCGAACCTGCCCGGCCTTCTGAAAGCACTGTCTATGCTCCATGGGGCGTTGGTGGCAGCCAATATCAACACGCCTTCGTTGCTATGCTCCACTCCATCCATTTCTGCCAAGAATTGGTTAATTACATGCCTCATGCTGCTGCCTTTCAAGTCGCTACGGCTAGCGCCAATGGCATCTACCTCATCAAAAAACAATACGCAGGGTGCATTTTCCCTAGCTTGGGCAAAAACCTCGTGCAGGTTTTTTTCGCTGTTGCCCATCCACATATCCAAAATATCGTGAAGACCAATGTTGATGAATTTTGCGTCAATTTCCCCAGCAGTAGCACGGGCTAGGTAGGTTTTGCCACAGCCAGGGGGGCCATAAAGCAAAATGCCACCACCTGCTTTCTTGCCAAAAGCTTTGTATAAATCTGGGTTTTTAAGCGGCTGGATAATTTTTAAAGAAATTTCGTTTTTTACTTTTTTCATGCCGCCCACGTCTTCAAATTTCAGGTCGGGTTTCTCCATGAAAAAATCAGTCCTCCCTTCCCCTTCAAAGTCGTGCATCCCAAATATATCGTCCTCATCGTCCTCATCATCCTCGCCTTGCCTGCTGGCAGTGCTAGCCAAACGCAATGCGCCGTCAATTTCCTCATCCTTGAAACCAGGGTTTTGTTGCAATACCTTTTTATATACTTCCACTGCCTCATTGGTGGAGTGTTCTTTTATCAGGCATCTTATATAAGGCACCATCTCGTCCCCAGCCAGCATGTTGTCGCCCATCAATGCCTCGAATACCAATATGGCAGCAGAGTATTTTTTTTGCTTGAAGTAAACGTTTGCCAATCCTTTTCTAGCTTTATCGTTGCCATAATTCCGCTGCAATACCTCTTGGTATTCAACGGCAGCATCGTCCAGCATAAAGCCTTTTACCATCAGGTCTGCCAAGTGCAAACGCAATGGTATATTGTCTGGCGAAAAAGACAAAGCCTCCCTCAATTGTTCTATGCCCTCGTTCATAACTTTTTAAGTTGTACGTTATACGTTGTAAGTTTTAAGTTGTAGGTTATACGTTTTAAGTTGTACCTTTTTAAACTCTTTGCTATCAATTATCAATTAATATAGCATCCTTACTTTAATGGTTTCCTTTATGTTCCTTAGCAACTCGGCGGCTTGGGCAGATAATTTTTTATCCACGTCCAACACCACATAACCAATTTCTTCATTTGTTTTTAAATACTGGCCAAGTATATTGATATGGTGCTTGGCCAACTCCGTATTAATAGCAC
Organism: Parasediminibacterium schistidii; assembly: GCF_046546515.1. NCBI lineage: Bacteria > Pseudomonadati > Bacteroidota > Chitinophagia > Chitinophagales > Chitinophagaceae > Parasediminibacterium > Parasediminibacterium schistidii. Next base: position 109,573 of record NZ_JBKHKJ010000003.1, read on the forward strand.
TCAACACGCCTGGCACATTGTTGTGGATGTGCAATATACGGTGCGCACCATCGACAGGCGGCAAGCCAATTGCAGGTACTGAATGCGAGCCATTGGTAATGCCTTTTTCAAGGAACTGGTACAATTTTGCACTTACGTCTTCCCCAATATTTTCCTGTGCTTCCTCGGTGCTGCCGCCAATGTGCGGGGTAAGGATAACATTTGACAAGCCCTGCAATGGGCTTGTAAACTTATCCCCATTTTTTTCTGGCTCCCACGGGAAAACATCAATGGCAGCACCACTTAAAGAACCTGATTTTAAGCATTCGGCCAATGCATCTAAGTCCACAACCTCGCCCCTTGCATAGTTAATGAGTATACCACCCTTTTTAAAATGTGTGAGTACTTCTTTATCTATCAGATTTTTGGTTTGCGCTGTTTCCGGTACGTGAAGGGAAACAATATCAGCCGATGCAACCAATTCTTCCAAACTTTTTGCAGCTATTGCATTACCTAATGGCAGCTTAGTTTCCGTATCGTAGAACATTACTTTCATGCCAAGGCTTTCAGCAATAACACTTACCTGCGAGCCTATATTGCCATAACCCACCAAGCCTAAGGTTTTGCCACGCATCTCATAGCTGCCTTTGGCTTCTTTTTTCCAGATGCCTTCATGTGCTGCTTTGTTTTTGTCGGGTATCCTCCTTATCAACATGATGGCCAAGCCTATTACCAATTCTGCCACGCTGCGTGTATTGCTGTAAGGCGCATTAAAAACCGTTACGCCCAAATGGGTAGCCGTTTTTAAATCTACTTGGTTTACACCAATACAAAAACAACCAATTGCTTGTAGCTTCTTGGCCGACTCCAAGACCTTTGCCGTTATCTGTGTTTTAGACCGTATGCCTAGTAAATGTACGTCTTTCACGGCTTTTATTAATTCTTCTTCACTCAAAGCACCATTCAGCTTTGTTACACTGGTATAGCCGTTGCTTTTAAAATACTGTACGGCTTTGTCGCTAATGTTTTCCAGGAAAAGAATATTGATTTTTTCCTTTGGATAACTAGTCAATTGCTCTTGATTCATTAATTCTCCATCGCTCATAGGCTGCAAAAATAAACAATTAGGAATTAGGAATGGATAATTATACCACTGATTAAATGATTTGCCTGATTTTAATGATTAAACCCCTTAGTCCGAAAGGCTTTTATTGGAATGGGCTTTGCAGACCATATATGTATTACACCCCTTCGGGGCTTTGTAGGAGGGCTATTTGCCATGAATCTTAGTATCAGAATAGTACTTGCTACTTGTTTGTAAAACAATCAATTATTATTAAAATAGTTTCAGTTTTGCAAATTTTGGAGTTTTTTTTCTGTTTGCGTTTTTTTGAAAAAACGTCTCTTCTCTTTTAAATCATTGATTATCAACAATAATGACAAATTTTTATGAGTGTTTTGTGCGTGTTTTGTGCGTACTTTTTGAGTGTTTTGTGCGTGATTTATAAGTGATTTGTGAGAAAAAGTGAGTGATTTGTGGGTGATAAAGGCAACACCAAATTTTGGCACTACAACTATTTTAATATTAGTAAATAAAGAACTTTGATTTTTTTAGCTTGTTTGAAGCATTTGGTAAATAACTTATGTATTGCTAATTTAGTACAAAGATAAGGCTTGGAGGTCATAATGGGAAAAAGCCTCCTGACAAGCAACTGATGTTTAGCTTATTACAACCTTTATATATAAAACCAATGCTTTTCTGGATTGGTGGCGCGATTTGTTTTTTCCGATGGGCTGCACCCATCGCTGGTATATGACACCCCTTCGGGGCTTTGTAAACAACAAAAACGCCCCAAAATTTCGGGGCGTTTTTTTGCGTTGTTTGCTAAATTAATTATTTATTTAACCTTAAAAGCATAAATCCAATTTATATTGCCTAAATCAGATGCAGGTTTCAACTTTTTATCAACGATTAAATTAATTGAAACAAGTTTTCCGGAGAGTGCTTTTGGGAGTATGTAAGCATAACTTACCAAATAGGTATTATAATTTACCCCTGAGATTGACTCAGAAATTATTTTATTTACCGTTAATGGAGCTACAGTTGAAATAACTATTGGGGCAGAAACAGAATCTAATAAATCTGACTGTTTAGGAATATATCCTCGTATAGAATCCTCTGCGGCAGCTACTGGGAACAATAATGTGGGCTTATTAAAAGTTGTAGGAGGCTGGAAAAACCTAAGATTTATACTTCTTTGACTAATGGCATAATCATCCCCTTTTAAATAAGCCAAAACAGTCAATGTATCCCCTACTTTATAAGAAGGTATTGTATTGCCTTTTGCAAGGGTATCATAAGTTAATTGTTTCCTGAACTTATTAAAACTTGAAGGCAAAACACCAGCCGGCAAATTGTAGATTGAAGAAGAATCCACCACAAACGCTGCCAAAACCCTATTCGTTAAAGAAAATGTAGTAGAATTGGCTATTGCAGTATTTGCATCACCATTTGTTGTATCATTATTTTTTGAACAGCCTGCTAATATTATACTTAGCGAGGATAATACAAATATTGTTTTTAATATTAATTTCATATTTAATGTTTTTAGGTAAAATAATTAGTTAAACAAATAGCGAACCCCAATTTGTGCCTGCCAACGTGAACCAATCCCAGTATCATCACGATAGCTGTTAACCAAAGGGATTTGATTTGCATTATCTAAGAATGGCACAGTAAACATTGGTTTTCCATCAGAACCAAGCCCAACATACCTGATTGGTGATGAATTATTAAACGTTCTTACTACACCCCATTGCCTGTTAATTAAGTTGCCAACATTAAATATATCGAATGTTACACGGAGCGTATGCTTTACGTTGTCTTTTGTTTTATAATAAAAATCTTGGGTAATATTCATATTCAGCTTCTTGAAATAAGGTGCTAAAGCACCATTCCGTTCTGCATACTGCCCACGACGCTGGCTAAGATAAGCATCTTGATTAATGTAATTATCTAATTGACTCCAAATTTGGCCTGGTGTCCTAGGGTCAGTAGCACTAGACTTTACAAGCACTATTTCACTTTGATTTCTTGGGATGTATATTAGATCGTTATTACCACCAGAGCCATCATTGTTTACATCGCCATTGTAAGTGTAAGAAGCAGTTCCATTTGTGGCTGCTTCAAAAGTTAAGCCAATAGAGGTGGCGAAATATTTTGCATATTCAGCACGGTATGTTCCATAAGCTATTACCCTATGTGGCTGGTAAAAATTTGAATAGCTTAAGTCATTCGCATTCGGGTCTCCACTTACTGGACGATCCCTCCAGTTGCTTTGAGCTATAGATCCACCATCATTAATGGTTTTAGATTGGTTGTAAGTATATGCAACACTACCAGTGAAGTTTTTCAACGTTTTTACTGCTTGAAAAGTAAGGTAATATGAATATCCTTTGCTTGAATTTTTCATTAAAATGGCACTGCTTATATTCGGATTGTCTAAAGTACTACCCGCATATATTTGAGACGAACTGTACCTAATCCTATTGTCTGGGCCTACCAGAGGTGAACCCGTTGTTGGTAAACCTATATTTTGGAAATACACCGCATTTATGTCATGTGCATAGTTAGCCTCAACAGTTACAGTCCAATTATCAGGCAATTTTCTGTCAATAGCCAAACTAGCTTTCAAGTTTTGTGGATATTTGAATTTAGGGTCAGTAACAGCAATGTTGTAGTTAGGGGACAATTTCCCAGCAAAAGTTTTTCTTATGCTATCAATATTGGTTAAGAAAGGCTGAGGTGCGGTTCTACTAAAAGAACCGAATTGAACACCATTGTTGCTTGCTTGGTTGCTAATCCAGACAAATGGCGGCGGCCCAGCAAACAACCCTATACCTCCACGTATTTGCGTAACTTTATCGCCATTAACATCCCAGTTGAAACCAACACGTGGGCTAAATAACATTTGTGTCTTAGGCTTTTGTCCAACATCAACCCTAATACCATCCCTAAAAGGAAGCGCGCTTAGAGCATCATTTTTGTCAAATTTGTTAACAAAAATTGGCACATCCCCCCTTATACCGTAAGTAACGGTAAGCTGGCTATTTACCCTCCATTTATCTTGTGCAAAAAAACCTAGTTCATGAACTTCTGTTTTTCCAAATGGGAAAGAGCCATCTGGCGTTGTTGCATATTGCAAATTAAATAATGATGTCTTATTTAATGCTGGATTAGTAGCACCATCATAGAAGTCTTGTAAAGTATTGAACCTATACAATCCTTGATAATTGGGTGCGAAACCATTTAAAAATTTCTTGTAATAGTATTGCGCTCCAGCAGTTATTTCATGCGATTTGTAATAATAAGTTGCTATGTCAGAATATTGAAAAATGTCTGAGTTTAGTTTATTATTATAAGTAAACGGTTCATATCCAAATGAGGTATACGTTTGTCCTTGACCATTTAAAATATCTACTAATGGAAAATTACCATTGGCAAGGGGTGCACGGAAATCTCTTAAAGCGGAGTAGCCAATTTGTAGTTTATTAGATATTTTATTGGTTAGTCTTGTATTTAGCTCTGCAATGAAAATATCAAAATTGTTATTTATGGTATAACCATTACCGCTAAATGGCAAGCCTGTTGTACTTGGCTGGCGAGTTCCTTGTGCACCACTATTGCTTGCTGCAATATCTTTTAATGAATGAAGGTAATTATACTTTATAGTGAAAGTATTTTTATCGTTAATATTCCAATCAATCTTAACTGTTGCCTTTTTGCTTTCAGTCCTATAATTGTAGTTTTGATATTCCCCTGGGTTATATCCATATCTACTAATAAGGAAATTCCTAAGTGAATCTAAATCAGTAGCTTTTGCTTGAGAAATATTACCTCCAGCAGTTTGCCCGGGTTGCAAAGCAACCAAACTTGTTGCTGGGGTACTTATTTTTTCTTGCTCATAGCTAGCAAAGAAAAAAACCTTGTTCTTTATAATTGGCCCACCAAGTGTTGCACCAATTTGCGTGTAATCAAACTGCGGTTTTGTTGCCCCATTTGCTAACAAATCAACAGATTTTACTTTATAGCCTTGTAAATTATTGTTTCTAATATAATTATAAACCGAACCCTTAAACTGGTTGGTCCCACTTCGTGTTACTGAATTTACACCTGCCCCTGTAAAATTTCCTTGTCTTACATCATAAGGAGAAAGATTTACTTGAATTTGCTCAATAGCATCAATACTTATAGGTTGAGATCCAGTTTGTCCACCTAATGTGCTACTTAAACCAAAGACGTTATTAAAATTAGCACCATCAACGGTAAGGTTATTATAAGAAGCATTTACGCCTCCAAAATTCAAGCCGTTTGAAGAGGGGGTAAGTTTAGTGAAATCTTGAAAAGATCGATTGATAGTCGGTAGCCTTTCCAATTGATTACGGGTTATTACCTCTTGGCTACCTGTACGAGAGTTATTAAAGACTTTATCTTGCTTTCCGCCTTTTACAACTACCTCGGTTAACATTGCAGATTCTGGGGTCAAGCCAAAATCTACTTTAAACTCCTGCCCTAATGATAAATAAATACCATCTTGCTTCTCCGTTTTGTAGCCTACATAGCCAATGGTTACGCTGTAGGGGCCGCCTATTTTAGCATTGGGTATGTTGTAACGCCCATCTTTACGGGTGCTGGTTACATACTTTGTGCCTGTGGGCAGGTGTATAGCCGTAACGCTGGCGCCGGGTACGCCCTTGCCTTTGTCAGTAACTGTACCCACAATATCTGATGTTGTTTCCTGTGCGCTAACTACAAAACAACACCCTAGCAATAGAAACGTTGCTAATAATTGGGTAAATTTTCTCTTCATGCTACTCATAAATTAAATTTTAATTTTAAAAAGTGAACCTTTATGCCAAATTGCTTAAACCAGAAAACATTAAAATATAGAATAAGGTACTTTGAACGCACTCTAGAGATAAAATATGCGAAGTAGCTACAAAAAATACATGGTATAAATTTTATATCTATGAAAATTAAGTGCCAAAAAGTAGCTTACTATGACTATTTGTATATAAAGAAGGTCGAGAAAACTATATTTTTCATTGAATAATTTCTAAAATTATTATTGGGATAAGGAGTTCTCATGCTGATTTAAAAGCCAATGCGTTCAAAACACCTAATTCTATTAAAATAATATGGGCAACCGATAAATAGAACGTTAAAATTAACTACAAATAAACAACTAGTTTTTACATAAAATACATTTATTGTAAAAAAATAGGTCAAATTGTTTTATTTTTTTAGTTTTTAGGTAGTCAAAATGAAAATACATTAAAATTTGCTTAAATGAATAGAAGGTAAATAAGCCTATTTGATTCTTCACTACATTTTTAACATTGCATTTCAGTTGCAAAAGTGCTTAAAAAAAGAATGTAACATCAAATTTCATGTTACCATTTTATTAACAAATAAAAAGTGGGTGTAGTTTTTATGTAGAGATGTTGCATGCAACGTCTTTACATAAAAACAAATATTGCTTTATACAATATTTGGCCATCGAATGATTTTACAACAATTGTGTAATTGCCTGCAAGTAGTGTTGATGGGAAGCGCAAAGGGTATGAACTATTGCCACCGGTATGGAAAATGGGCTGGCTGGCTATCTCGGCACCTATATTATTGTAGATAATTACTGTGTAATTACCGTTTGCGGCATTGCTAATCTGGAGGTTTACCCGTTTATTTTTTGAAGGGTTGGGGTACAATGCAAAACCAAAGTTGTCTAGCCTATTTTTAATTTCAGCAATATTGCTATACAATATCTCCCCATTAGTCGACACGGCTTTAACCCGATAGTAGGTATTGCCTTGAGGAACCGTATTGCAGGTATAACTATAAGCTGGCTGGTTAGTAGCCGATACACTATCTATGTTGGCAAATGCATTGCCATCGGCAGATTGGCCTATTTCAAAATACCGGGTACTGGCTGTTCCCGTAACCTGCCAATGAAGCAATGCCTTCTCTTGTACCTTAGCTGCTTGCAGGGCAATGTTTTTTATGGGCAAAGGGGCTGCCCTGCCGAACACCAATTGAAAACGTGTTGCACTATGGGAATTGCTATCGCCAGTGGTAGCAAAGGAATAAAAAGGGTTAGCTGTTATTTCTTGGGTAGTGCCTACAAAATTATCCTGCAGTTTTATAGAAGATAGCCTTTCAAATTGCCCAAAATCTGTAAAGTGGAGCATAAATTTGCTCGCTGTATTGTTATATACCAGCAGTGGAACGGTATCAGATAAAATAGCAAGCCGTTTTGTATTTACTGAAAGCAGCCATTTTTTTTTTGCCGTAGCTATGTAAGGTGGGGTTTCTGTATTTAAGCAATAAGTATCAAAATGGGTATATGCTTCATTGGAAATAGCAGTATCCGAACCGAACAACACAACCGCATCGCCTACAAAACTGCTATCAGTATTCAGTAGGGTGCATCTTAGCTTGTTGTTCCATGCTTGGCTTGGGGGCGAACCAAATATGGTAACGCTACCTTTAGGGGAGGCTGCCTTTTGCTGCTCAGAGAAAGACACTGTCCCGTCTGCAGCATCCGTCTTTTCTACAAAAAAAGCACTACCAGAAGGCACTACCACATCCGTAACATTGTCAGCCGAATAGTCAGTAGGCCAGTACCCTGTGCTTATCTTGGTGGCTTTGTTCCAACTGCCATAGCTGCGTGCTGTATTGCCAGTAACAGGATACATCCACAGGTTACCTGTAACTGTACTGCTGTTCGCAGCAATAAAAGCAGAGGCGTTCAAGGCACAGGGATAAGGATTGCCCAATAAAGTGTAAGCTGGATTTGCCCCATAGCTGGTAGTGCCATAAACGGTAGCCGTGGGCGATGTGGAGTATGCACCCGTGGCAGACAACACAACAGAATCGGGAGGGGCTGGATGTGAAGTATTTAACTGGTTGTTGCAACCTCCCCCATTGCCCCTTGTACCCCGGATATTGGCAGCATATCCCACACCAGGCATTAAACTGGTAGCATTGGTATTGGGTACGCTTACCCATCGGGAATTGTTCACAAAAGCTGCACTGTATGTATAAAGGGAAGACTTGTTGGTTAGGGTAACGTCAAAGCCATTGCTATTTACATTGCCACAAACGGCACCCCCTACCCCACTGCCTGTGATATATACCTGCTGCTGCCAGGCATTGTTTATTTGCTGGCTTACTGGGCTGCTGATGAATATGTTTTTCCTGGCAGTTTTGGCAGGTATATACCTTTCCACGGTAATATTACCAGTAATAGATGCCCCAGATTGTATCGGCACTAAGCTAGCAGTGGCAATAGAATTGCTTTTTAGCACAAGGTTGCCATTGGTATTCAAATTGCCGTTGGATAAGTTCAATGTACCTGTAATGTTTACTTTATTGCTACCACTTGCTATTGACACCCCATTACCATTGGCAATGGCTAAGTTGCTAATAGAGCCTATACCCATTATCTTTTGGGGTGATGAGCCAGCTAGGGTTGTAAAGCCATTTCCTACAATTGCCCCATTATTGGTAAGACTGTCGTTCACTTGAAGGTTGCCGTTTATTGCAACTGTTGCATTGTTATTTACAATTAGTTTCTTTACCGCTTGGGTTGCATTTACGGCGGGCTGTTTTATAGCGGCAGTTACCACAACATCCATATTTGTATTAGGGGCACCATTGCTCCAGTTGCCATTGGCAGTCCAAGAACTATTGTAGGCACCGCTCCATGTAGTGCCGGCGTTGGGGTAAATGCCCGTGTCTGACAGTGTTTCATTAAAGTTTTCCCACCCTTTGCCTATATCGTTTAGGTTGCTTGAGGAAACAATCAATACTTGTTGGTTGGCAGCCAATGAAAAAGTATTGCTGGTAATGATTTGTGGTTGGATAAGGGTAGAGTCTGTACGGGCATAGTGTGCTTGGGTAATATGGATAGAATCAGCAACAATAGAATTGCTGATGTTCAAAGTCATTGTACCAGTGCTATCGTTGCGGTAAGAAGAATAAATGTTGCCATTTAGTTTTACGATAAGCCCCGATAATTTTCCATTGCTTATCTTGGTTACCAAGGTATTCCCTGTGGCGTTGATATTCCTTATCTCCACCATAAAATATTTCTTGATCTTGCCAGAGTAATTGTATAGCGAAGTGCCATTAGACGAGTCGCATTTAAATACAATATCATACGCATTGAAGGGAGCAGCGTTTTCCAGTACGCCTGCATAAGCTGTGTCCACTTGGTTAAAATCGTACCCTTTAATAATCGTCCTCAAACTTCCATAGGTATATTGTTTGTTCAAGGTGTCAATCACCAATGTTTGTGGGTTTAATATACCATTCCTGCCATAAGTAAAACGCAACCTACCTGTTATTTCGTAGGCACTTGTTGTTCCAGTAGAATTGGTGGGGAACGTTTCCACGTAGCCAATCATCCTGTCGGGCAAGGTAATCCAATGCTGGTTAGATGACCAATTGGTTGCCTTTGCCTTTGGCCCCGAATATTGGCGTTGCAATATTGACGGCGTTGATGCACTTGCTGCGGTGCGGGAAACGCAAACCAAAGGCGAAATTTGAGTCATCATAAAGCCCCAGTCCAACACGGGCGAGGCTGGCGTGCTAAGGTTTACATGCACTTGGCTGCCTGCGAGCATCAAAACACTGTTCACGATTGAATCTTGTGTGTTGGCGTTTGATAAAGCTTGTGTAACCATAGAACCAACTAATGTAGGCATTCCTAAATTGCCCACTGGAGTTAGTACACCGGAAGCATAAGCAGTGGGGGCAACATTCCTTAACGAAACGCCATAAGAATAATTGCCATATCGACCCCTAGGGCCTTGGATGTTCCTGTCATACACCAAAAAACTAGAAGGCAATGACAAGGGGGCAATGCTGGGTTTATAAAATGCGAGGGATACTACCATTTCATTCCCATAACCTGCAGTCAGGTTTATTTGGTTCAGCTTGGCACGGTAATACCCACTCCCGCTCATGGCAACCAGCGGCTCGGCAGAAGCATTAACCGTCATGTTCCACATAGACTTCCATGCGGGTGCCGTATAATACTCTGGCACCGCCCTTGGTTCAAGGTTCATGATTTCATAGTTTGCAGTTTTGGAAACACAGTCCCACGCAGGCTGGTAGCCAGATACTGCCCATATTTTAGCCAAGGAATTATTGGTACCACCGTGGTAGTCTTCCGTTTCATTCTGATGGCCTAGGTAAGCATAGGCCCCATCGGGGAAACGGTCTGCAATGTTTACAGAATCTACTATTTGTTTTGCAAAAGAAACCCAATTACTATTGCCACGGAACAAGCCTAGGTTCATCAATATTTGCGCATAGCTAATATCCCTATTGGTGTAGTTGTAGCTATAAATGCTATCTGCCCATCCCCTATGCACTTTGCCCATTGTATCGGCGGCATCCAACAAACGCTGGTTCAACACAGATGGGATATACCCTGATGGGAAAGACTGTGCCACCATCCACCAAGCATAGCAGGATTTGGCAGCGGCAAACCAATCGTTCAGGGCATCTAACGTAGAGCCCGGTGTTCCATAAACACCTGTGCCACCATTCACTTGGTAGTCGTCGGAAGTGGCATAAACAATAGTGAGGAAACGCCGGAAAAGTTCTGGGTTGTATCGGTACTTGCTGTAAGGCGACACCAACAGCCAGTGCATATTCTCCGTATAACTGCCTAACGATCTAGCCACAATACTGCCTGCCGGGAAATTGACATATTCCCCTCTTACCGCTTTTGGGTAGGCCAAGCCTTGTGTATTATCAGCAAGATAGCTAGCAGCCCAACTGTATAAGGCGTTGATATAAGGGTTGGTGGTATCTGTAACAATGATGGTGGGATTGAACCCTACTGCGTTTGTAGGCACTACTGGCACATAATGCGCCGTATCGGCAAGCATGGCATTGATAGAAGTTGTCAGCGAGCTTACCTCGGCAGTAAACCCTGAATCTTGTGCCGTTTGGCGCCTATCCATGGCCACTGAGATAGCCATCTCGTGCATCTCGTGCAAGGAGTCTACTTTGAAAAAAGAAATATCATCAAACCAATAATACTTTGGGTAAGGCTCCGAAGGCGTAGGCGAAGAACTCAAACCTGTATTGGGGCGGATGGAGATACGCATATTGGTACGCTCGGTAGTAGTCCAATTGGTGAGGTCTACATACATTTTGCACATTTTCCAGTTGGTAGTAGCAATATACAAGTTGGCAGGCTGCGTGGCATCGCCACTGGCACCATTTGCATTGCTGGCAGCGGTTGACTTAAACACATTGGCCACCACGGAATCGCCCGCATTGCCCCCCTTCAAGTAAAAAGTAAGCACGCAAGGGGCTGCTGGAGGTATAGTGGTATTTGGAATTACTTGCAATAGCTTTATATCATTCCTATTGGTTTGCTTGGTAATGGTGATGTAAATAGCATTGCTGCCTGAATTCTGTGCAGTATTTACAATTTGTGATGTACCCGTGGATGAACTGGATACAAATGTTGTTTGCCATTGACCAGCCAAGGTATTGTTCATAGTGCCATTGCCTGTGGTTACGTTTGGGCTAGTACCTAAAGAAGAAGATTCAAAACCACCATTGGTAATGTAGTTTGTTTGTGCAATGAGAAATAGGGGTAAGTAACTTAACAGGGTAAGTATAGTTGCTTTCATTTGCTTCAACAATCGTTAGCTTCAAAAATATAACGATATTCTAAGTTGCATTTGCTTGTATGTTGCAGGTTATTGCCCTAGGTAATCATAATTGTAATGGCACATACAAATTGCATAACGAAGTGGCACAACGAAAAAGCAAGGGTAAAATCCTTGGTATATAAAGAGAAGATGCTTTTTGTGTCCAAGCAGCAGCCCAATATGTAGCTTTTACGGCGATAGCACCGTTCAAGGCTTAGCTATCTATTGGGCTTTTATCGTAGCGTAGATTTAAACAATTACACACACCTCCCCATCATATCGAATTAAGCATCTGGCGCACCAGAAAATGGTTAATGACGGTTTGTAGGGGCAATCCCTTGCGGTTGCCCTAGTCACTTCGATCTCCCTGCCATTGTAAGACACGGGACATCTAACCACCCCCCGCCACTTTCATAAAATAACCAACATTGATAGCTTCGGCAGCATTCAAACTTCCCGAAAGTTTTTGAACTTTCGGGAAGTTGCGCAGAGGAGACTTTCAGAAAGCGAAGGAAAACACTTGAAGCACCCAACCATCCCCATTGCCGACAGCCTCGGCTACGACAAAACCGCTGTCTTTATCTTCTTCTGCATCCACAACCCGAGCGTGGATGAGGAGGGAAGTTATAGTGTGAGGGTGGAGGCGTAAGGGGAAGGGAATTTTAGTGGAATTCACATGGTCGTTGACCTATGTGATAAAATTTTAATTATTTTTACTAGGTGGGATGCTGGATTATGACACCTTAAATAATAGTCGATATGAATAAACGCTAATTTACAATCATTATAATGGAAAAGAAAGAAGATATTTTAGTAAGGCTTTATGGTTCAGTTCTTATAAAATTTGAGAATGTAACTTTCAAACTTAGATCAATTATACTTGAAATACTATATCCAAAATATAGCTTGGAACAACTAACCTTTTGTGAAATAATGACAGAAGGGCTTACAGCTGACCCTTTAAGAAAGAAATTGCTAGCATTGATAATTTCTAAATATTCTGATGAATCTTTAATTTATAAGTACTACTTCGCAATTTCAAAACACTTTTCAAACACAATTGAAATAAGAAATTCTTTTGCTCATGGCACTATATATATAGGTTATGATGAGAATATTTACGGTGGGGAAATCGATTCTTTGTCAATTAGTCATTCTAAGATAAAAGCAACTGGGATTGATAGTAATCCCAAATCATTTTCAACAAAAAAATTAAATCTACTTATAGCCTATTTAATAGAAATAGAGAAGTCGCTTAAAATACTTTTCATTTTTATTTTACATCCAGATTTGAACATAAAAAACACGGCTACATTTGTTTCTAAAATTGAGGAGAGTATAGAAAAATTGAACAAATTTAAAATTGAACTAAAATAGACTTTAAAGATATACCTCACTATAATTTCGCCCAACCAAGAGTTCTAAGAAAACACAAGGTATTAAAGGATAAAATTTTAATAACAAAAAATATTTCAAATGAAAATCATCGGAATAATATTAATTCTGCTCCAAATTGCTGTTTATTTTTCGAGTTACTATGTTTCAATACATTTGCCTAAAGATTATAATTCAAATAATAACTTCTCAATACCTTACCTTTTAGGATATAATTTAATTGGAATTATTGGGTTAATTGTTATAATTATTGAACGTAAAAAAGGTGGTAAAGGGGCTGATATTTCTTGATATTTTAATTAGCTACTCCACGCTAAACTTAATCCTAATTAAATCAATACAAATAAAAGAACTGTTGCCGGTGCGTGCTTGTGGCATGTACCCTTCGCTCCGTTCTTCCCGTCCTTTCGACACAGGAGAAATTTAACCGGGGTATAGCCGGTCTGCTGTTTGTAGGTAACCGCAACTTTCGGAAGTTTAGTCCGTAACATAACACTGCGTTATTTGCCCTACCTGCCCCACCCAACCAATCTTTTGAGCAATCAAGACAAGTAAAGGCATTACGTCAATCACTATAAAACTCATTAAAGCGTTATTTTTACAAATTACGCTTTAAAAGGATACTAGATATCCTAATGAAGGCACTGATAAAAAATTGCTTGACCATGAAAAAAATAGGCTTAGGATTGGCTTTTGTTTTTTGTTTGATAAGTCCCTGTTTGCATGCACAGCCTTTGAATATCTATGTTTTACCAACTGGGGCCGCTACAGGTAGTGGCAGCAGCACGGCAAACCCTGTTTCCCTCGCAAGGGCTAGGGCTATTGCCAAAACAACTGCCAACAAAACAATTACTTGCCACATTTGGCTGATGGATGGGGTATATAGCTATTTGGCGTTGGACTCCACAGACAGCCGCACTGCGGCTGCGCCTGTAACCTACCATTCCCTTAATCCGCTAAAAGCCATCTTCCAACCCATTACGCCTATAAACCCTGCTGATATATTACCTTTGCCAGATTCTATTAAAAATAGGGTCATTGACACCAATGCCCGCAAGAAGGTGAAACAAGTAAACCTTGCCAGCTACAAACTGAGCAACATGAACACGTGGCCCAAAACATTTTCTTACCCGGTAAGTATAACTGCTACCACCAACAGTAGGCAGCAATGGCCCATTATATACCAAAACACAACGCCATTGCCCATGGCACAATACCCAAACAACGATGTGATGCGGATAAAAAGGGTACTTACCAATGGCACAGGCAATACTAGCCCCGGTGGCACTTTTGTGTATCGGGACGACAGGGCAAAATATTGGGGGCAAGCCATAAAAGATGGGCTTTGGCTGCGTGGCAGTTGGCGGGTAGATTGGCAAATGGATTTTGTGAAAACAGATTCCATATCCCTCACAGATTCCATTGTTTACCAAACCATTGGTGTGCAAGGAGGTATTGGCAACAAATATGCCCGGCCTGCGGGCAATGGCAAAGAACCTTATGTGGCTGTAAACCTGGTGGAAGAAATAGATGCCGTTGGGGAATGGAGCATCAACTTCGCAACTAAAATGCTGTACATATACCCGCCCGACACAGGCACACTGAACATTAGCAGCAACAGTGCCACCCAAAGCATTAAACTAACTGGTGTAAACTATACCAATTTTGAAGGCTTCAAGCTAGATGGCGGCTCATCTGACGGGGTGCTTTTAAGCAAATGCAACTATGTAACCCTCGCAGGCATGGAGATAACGCATGTGGCGGGCTATGGGGTTTTTATCACCAATGGCACCAACTGCACCGTAAGGAGCAATGACATTCACGATGTGGGCGAAGGTGGCGTTTTCCTAATCAACAGCAATTTTACTGCCGACCAGTTGACCCTTACACCTTGCAACCACAAAGTAGTGAACAACCATATTTACGATTATGCAAAGGATGTTTTTTTATATGCCGCCGCTGTAGATACCCGGAGCGTAATCGGTTGCTACACAGCCTTTAACCGTATACATGGCTGCCAGCACGTAGGCGTTTTGTATGGGGGCAACAACAACCGTTTTGAATACAACGACATTTCTGATGTGGTAGGCACTTATACAGACATGGGCGCTTTCTACGGCTCTGAAAACCAAACAGAAAGAGGCAATACATTCTACAACAACTATGTGCATGACATGCACTACAAAGGCAGTGGGCTGTACACTGACAACTGGTATTCTGGACAATTATTTACCAATAACATCATTACCAATTGCCTGTATGGATCGCAAAACAACTTTGGGTATTCCAACAATTTCTACAGCAATATTTATTACAACAACAGCAAGGCACACCATACCAATGCCACAGGTTTTTTGCCCGATACCAACAAAAGCAACCTGACCAATTATACCAACCTTAAGAAAGTTTACAATGCCAGCACTATTTACCAGCAGGCATACCCAGATTTGGCCGACCTGTTTCCAACCACCAACAGCGCCTACACATCTTTGATATGGCCGCAACTCAAAGGCAATGTATTCATAGGCACAGCTGTTGGCAAAGCCTGTTTGAACGGGGTGGCGGACAAAAGCCTGTTCAACACCAATGGCACTACCAATAGCAATTTTGCACAAACAGGAAGCCCTTTTAAGCAAAATGGGTTGGTTTTCCAACAAAACCTGCTCATGGGAGGTGCTTTGTTTAATGCAGGCAATAACAATTTGTTGGATAGCCTTAAATCTACAGGGGCATTTGCCAAAACCACCAGTACCAATTGGCATATCGCCAGGGTTGGGCTATTTAAAGATTCCATTTACAGGCCATCCATTACCACTACACAAACACCTGGCGTTACCCCTGCTTTTACATTGGCAGCTAGTAAACATGGGCTACTGCTCCCCGACACATTAGGCATAACCGTAACCATCAAAAACCCGAATATCAACAATAGTTATTCCGCAGTGGCATTATACGATAATGATACTTTATTGAATTTGCCACTGACGCTGCAAAAAGCTAGTTTCGATTCCATAGTGCTTACAGCCCAATGGCAAAACCCAAGCATTGGGAAACATACCTTGGTAGCACATTTGCTAGACAGTACCGTTTGGGATTTCCCTTCCAGCCCTGTTGCTTTTTCCATAAGTTCCCCTTTGCCTGTTACCATCAGCCGTTTCATTGCTTCCCCTAGCGGCTGCGGGGCAATTGTGTCGTGGGAGATAGCCGATGAAGCAAACGTGCAAACCTATCAAGTACAGCAAAGCGATGCCGCAGGCATATTTACCACCGTAAAAACAATATTGGCAGCAAACAATGGCAGCAACAACAACTATACCAGCCAAGTACCCCAAGCTGCTGCAACCGCATATTACAGGCTGCTTTTGCAAACCAACACAGGCCAGCAGTTATACAGCCAAACAGCCAAAGTGCAAGCAGGTTGCTTGGAAAAAGAAACCCTTGCATTGCTGCCCAACCCTTCCCAAAAAGGGAGTACCGCTAGCCTTAGCTACAAAAATGTTTCACCTACCAGCATACAATCTGCCATTGCCATATATTATGCTACGGGCAAGATGGTTTACCAACAACCCGTTTCCTGGCAGAAGGGGGATAACCAATACAAGCTGCCCACATTGCCCACGGGCATGTACATCATTAAACTGCTGCACAATGGCATGGCGGTTAAATGGCAGGTGCTGTAAACATTGCCACAAAGGCACAAAAACACGAAGCAGTACTAAGAAGAGGAAAAATGTTACCTAGCTGCTGATTGGGTGCATAAAAAAAATTTCGCTTTTTATTTAACCCAGCCCAACCTCACCACTCCCGAAAGACGGGACACGTTACCCAAAGGAAAAGGTAACAGGAACAGGGCAAGGGGATAGTATTTGCATATTTTTAATAATATTAATATCCCCTAGTGTTTTATTAAAATAGTTTCAGTTTTGCCATTTTTGTGGGGTTTTTACGCTGTTTCTTTTTTCAAAAATTGTTACCACCCTTGTAAGACATTGATTATCAACAATAACATCAAATTTTTGTGCGTGATTTGTGCTTAATTATAGAAAAAAACGGAAGCAGCAAAAAAAAATAAACCACCGAAAAACAAAAAACAATCCATTCCAAATCTTTGCTATTTGCTTCAATTTCCTTCCTTTGTTCTTGCTCCTTCTCCTTTCAAAGATGGTTGGGTTGGGTTTAGCTATTTAAGCATAATACAATCAGCGAAGTTTTGAAAATCACCCTAATAAAAGCCTTTCGGGCTAAGGGCTTCTATCATTAAAATCATCCAAAATCATTTAATCAATGGTATAACTTTTTAAAACAATTCCCTTATTTTCGGGACATGATATGTTAAAAACAAAACAATATCCAACACAATAAACGCTAATTAACTGCAAACAAACACACCATGAAAAAATGTACCAAAATCCTCCCCCTGCTTTTCTTACTCCTTGCTTTGGCGGCAGCCACAAAAACAAATGCACAAACAGCCCCATCCATCCAATGGCAAAAAGCCTTAGGAGGAAGTGCTGGAGATGAGGCTTACAGCATCCAACCAACTGCAGATGGGGGCTATATATTGGCTGGTACAAGTTCTAGTAACAATGGCGATGTAAGCGGTAACCATGGTGGCAATGATTGTTGGGTAGTGAAGCTGGGCAACACGGGTAACCTGCAATGGCAAAAGGTTTTCGATGGTACTGGTAATCATGTTGCTAGAAGCATACAACCAGCCGCCGATGGTGGCTATATAGTAGCTGGATATACTAAAAACAGCGATGGCGATAGTAGTAGTAGTGATTATTGGATAGTAAAATTTGACAACACGGGCAGTCTGCAATGGCAAAAGACATATGGAGGAACTGGTCATGATGTAGCCGAAAGCATACAACCAACAACCGATGGCGGTTATATAGTTGCGGGCGTTACTAATAGTAACGATGGCGATGTAAGTGGTACTCATGTCTATTATGGAAGTAATAGAAGTATTGTTACTTATGATTATTGGGTAATAAAGCTGGACAACGCAGGTAGCCTGCAATGGCAAAAGACTTTGGGGGGAACTAGTACTGATTGGGCATACAGCATCCAACAGGCAGCCGATGGGGGGTATATAGTGGCAGGCAGTGCTATGAGCAATGATGGCGATGTAAGCGGCAACCATGGGGATTATGATTATTGGGTAGTAAAGCTGGACAGCACAGGTATCCTGCAATGGCAAAAAGCCCTAGGAGGAACTGGTAATGATGGTGCTTACAGCATACAGCCAACTACCGATGGGGGCTATATAGTAGCTGGCTCTACTGGCAGCGATGATGGTGATGTTACTGGAAACCATAGTAGTGATGCTGATTGTTGGGTAGTAAAGTTGGATAGCACAGGCAGCCTGCTATGGCAAAAGACATTTGGGGGTAATCGTGGTGATGGAGCCCAAAGCATACAACCAACAGCCGATGGAGGATATATATTAGCGGGCTATACTGAAAATAGCAATGGCGATGTAAGCGGCAATCATAATAATTGGGATTATTTGGTAATAAAGCTAGACAGCACGGGCAGCCTGCAATGGCAAAAAACTTTGGGAGGTTCTAAACTTGATGAAGCCTATAGCATCACAGAAACAGCTGATAAGGGCTATATAATAGCTGGCTATACTTATAGCAACGATGGCGATGTAAGCGGCAATCATGGCGGTGGTGATTGCTGGATAGTAAAACTGGGTAGTGATTGCACAGGGGGAAACTGCACCACACCTGTAAAACTAGTAGCTTTTTCGGCCAATAGTACCAACAATGGGGTAGTAACCCAATGGCAAACCGCCAACGAAACCAATGCTGCCTATTTTGTAATAGAACGCAGCAGCAATGGCAGCAGCTTCACGGCCTTGGGCAAGGTAGCGGCCGCAGGCAATAGCAGTAGTATGCTTAATTATAGCTATATAGACAACAACCCCCTACAAGGCACAGCTTACTACCGGCTGCAAATGGTGGACAAAGACGGCAGCATTGCTTATAGCAATATTGTTTCAGTTCTTGGCTCACAGCTCTTGGCTGTTTCGGTTTACCCCAACCCTGCAAGCAGTTTTGTAACCATTACTGGCAGCCATATAGCATCGGTGCAGGTAATAGACAACCTGGGCAGGGTGGTAAAACTGCTGCCGCTAAAGGATGCCACTAACCCCATGCTTCCCCTCTCTGGTTTGCCTGCTGGTGTTTACCACCTTCGTATACTAACAACAGACGGCAAAGTGAGCAATGTGGGTTTTGAGAAGCAATAGGTTTTTTTTTGCCACAAAGGCAAGAGAATATAACCGCAGAGGTTCGCAGAGGTTTTCATGCAAAGAAGGCGTAAAGAGGGGAACAACCACCCTGGCCTACGGCCACCCCTCGAAAAGGGAATTGTCAAAAAACGCCCATAGCTCTTTTGTAACCACCAGCTCGCAGCTGGCCGCGTTCATTGACCTTGAACTGTATGCCCAACCCTTGTTCTATCAGCAATTTAGCTTGCGACAAACGTTGCCGTTCCTCAACAACCGCATACCTGGCAATGCCAAGGTCGACATTGGACAATATCGCCTTGCGACCACGGCTATGTTTCGTATATAAAACAGATAATCCCAACTTCTCAAAAAGCATTACCCAGCCATCTACACTCACGCAACTGTACCCTGTTAAGTTACCTATCTTTGAAGAGCCGAAACCCTTGGCCTTTGAAGAATCATTTGGCAACGCTGCCGCACACAATGACGCCTATCTGTTCGAAAACAATGTTCTAAAGATGCCTTTATCCCACTATCCAGAATAATTTCTTTTACTTTTATGCCCATACGATTGTTGGATATTCTTCTATATACTTTCGGCAGTTAACTCACGATAACTCGTGCCTAACTTACGTTCAACTCACGAATTATACGCCAACTACTGATTAACTTTCGGTTAACTCCCGTCCAACTCACCACTAATACACACAAACCAACCTTTCCCTCCTATCTTTGAAGCCTTGACGTATTTCGCTTTTTATGGTTAAAAAACAATTTATTCAGCGCGACATTAGTTGGCTTAGTTTCAATGCAAGGGTATTGCAGGAGGCAAACGACCCAACCGTGCCGCTGCGGGAGCGTATCCGTTTCCTAGGCATCTTCTCAAACAATACAGACGAATTTTTCAGGGTTAGGGTAGCCACGCTGAAACGCATGGTGGAGTTCTCGGAAAAACGCAAGCGCCTGAACATGCACCTAGAAGAAAACCCCCAACAGATACTAGACCAAATACACACCATTGTAATAAGGCAGCAAACAGAATTTAACCGGATATGGGAAGGTATCTTGAAAGAACTGAACGCCGAGAAAATTTTCTTGGCCGATGAAAAGCACTTGACCAAGGAGCAGCAGGAATTTGTAAAAACTTTTTTCGACGAGCATGTACGCAGCAACGTAATACCTCTAATCATAGAGCCCCTGCCCCAACTGCCTTATATAAGGGACAAGAGTATTTACCTGGGCGTGGTGATGCGGAAAAAGAATGATGCCTACCAGCAAAAATATGCCCTAATAGAAATACCTGTTACGGCCATCGGCCGCTTTGTGATACTGCCCGGCAAAAAAGATGAACACCATATTATCCTGTTGGAAGACGTGATACGTTTTAATCTTCCCAACATTTTCTCATACTTTGGGTACGACTATTTTGATGCCCATGTTTTTAAAATAACCAAGGATGCAGAGATAGACCTAGAGCAGGATGTAAGTACCACTTTTGTAGAAAAAATAGAAAAAGGGCTGAAAAACCGCCGCAGGGGCAAGCCCGTGCGCTTTGTGTATGACAAAGACATGGATCCTGGGCTGCTGGAATACCTGATACGGAAACTGAACCTCACCAGCAAAAGCAACATCATCCCGGGTGGGCGCATACACAATTACAGGCACTTTGTGGACTTCCCCAATGTATTTGCCACCAAAAGCGCACGCAACAAGCCTTTCACGCACCCAGAGTTGCAAGGAGCTATGCGGGTAACAGATGTGATACTAAAAAAAGACATCATGCTGCATTTCCCATACCATGCCTACGACAGCGTCATAGACCTGCTTAGGGAAGCGGCCATGGATCCTCAAGTACTAAGCATTAAAATAACCGCTTACAGGTTAGCATCTAATTCTAAAATAATAAATGCACTGGTAAATGCCTCCCGAAATGGCAAGGAAGTGGTAGTGATGCTGGAACTAAAAGCTAGGTTTGACGAGGAAGCCAACTTAACATGGAAAGAGGTGCTAGAGCAGGAAGGCGTAAAAGTATTGCTGGGGGTGCCAAAAATGAAGGTGCATGCCAAGCTGTGCATTATTAAAAAGAAAATAGGCAACCGCCTTATACAGTATGGCTTTGTAAGCACTGGCAACTTGAATGAAAGGACTGCAAAAGTATATGCAGACCATTGTTTGCTAACTGCCAATCGCACGGTAATGGCCGATATCAACCGCATGTTCAACTACCTCGAAAATTGGAAAACAGGCATCAACCACCTGCATCAATGCAAAACATTGCTCATCTGCCCTACCAATATGCGCAATGCTTTTGAAGCGCAGATAGCACGAGAAATAAAAGCAGCAAAAGCTGGCAAGCCGGCATCTGTTATTTTAAAAGTAAATGCGCTAAGCGATGCAAAACTCATAGGTTGGTTGTATGACGCTGCCGAGGCCGGTGTATCTATTGAGCTAATTGTAAGGGGGATTTATACAGCTTCCATGGAAAAAAAGAAATTCAAGGATACGGTAAGAGCCATCAGCATAGTGGATGAGTACCTTGAACATGCGAGGGTAATTATTTTCCACAATGGGGGCAAAGAGAAAATATACATATCTTCTGCCGACTGGATGGTACGCAACCTAGACCATCGGATAGAAGCTGCTATCCCTATCCTTGACCCTAGCATACGCAATGAAATAAAAGAAATTATTGGCATACAGCTAAAAGACAATGTAAAGGCACGGTTGTTGGATAAAGAATTGAGTAATAACTATGTACTTTTAGCCGGTAAAAAGAAAGTGCGGTCGCAGATAGAAACGTACAATTACCTATTTCATAAAACAAAAGAAAAAAATTGATACTAGCCGCAATAGATATTGGCAGCAATGCCGCCCGCTTGTTAATAACAGAGGTTTTAGAAAAAAACTTTGGCAAGCCAGAATTCAACAAGCTAAACCTGATACGTGTGCCGCTTAGGTTGGGCTTCGATGTGTTTGAAACAGGCGATATAAGCAAACATAAAACCACCATGCTCGTACAAACCATGAAAGCTTTTGCACACTTGATGAAAGCATACAACGTGGAGGAAGTAAAAGCCTGTGCCACTAGTGCCATGAGGGATGCCAAGAATGGGAAAGACATCATCAAGGAAGTAAAGGAAGAAACAGGCATACATATAGAAATAATCACTGGCGACATAGAAGCATCTATGATTAATCAAAACCATATTGCCGAAAGCCTAGACAAGCAACATTCTTACTTATATATAGATGTGGGCGGCGGCAGCACCGAGCTTACTTTTTTTGACGAGGGTAAAATGAAATACCGTGAAAGCTTTAACATAGGCACTATACGCTTGTTAAAAAATCAGGTAGGCAATGCCGAATGGGAAGAGATGCGGGAGCACCTTAAACAAAACACAAAATCTAGCTTGCCGCTTGCTGCTATTGGTAGCGGGGGCAACATCAATAAAATTTTCTCCCTTAGTAAAAAGAAAGAAGGCAAGCCCTTGACCCTGCAATTGCTACGCGATTTTTATAAAGAGCTAGGTAGCCATAGCTTGGAAGAATTGATAAGGGATTATAAATTAAGGGAAGACCGTGCCGATGTGATAGTACCAGCCCTGCTTATTTATATCAATGTCATGCGTTGGGCAGACATTGCAGAAATATATGTACCTAAAATAGGCTTGGCAGATGGCATGATACAAAGCTTGTACGAGGAAGTAAGGAAATAATGTGGCAATCTATCTATTTCTTAATTTAAACCCATGATAAATTACAACCCCAAGCAATGGTTTTACTTGATAGCAGGATTCCACAAAGGCGACACGCTTAGGAAACTATGGCCTTTGCTGCTTTTCATGGGCTGCTACAGTTGGTTGGTTGTGTTCCTGGAAGTAGATTTCTTGAAACTAGAGGAAGGCCACGAGGTAAAAAATATCCCTCAAATGCACAGCTTGCTTGGCTTTGCTATTTCCATGCTGCTCGTTTTCAGGACTAACACGGCTTACGATAGGTGGTGGGAAGGCCGGAAACTATGGGGCAGCCTGATAAATAATAGCCGGAACTTTGCTATACACATCAATGCACTACTTCCAAATGAAGACAATAAGAACAGGAGTTTTTTCAAGAAATTAATCCCTCGCTTTGCAGAGGAATTGCGTTTCCACTTGCAGGCAGAATCAACAAGGCTAGAGCTAGACGAAGATCTGCACCCCGAAATACCCCATTTTGACTCGAGCAAGCATATACCTGTGCAAGTATCTTCACTAATGCTGAATAAGGTAAACATCCTTTACAAAGAAGGGAAAATAAGCGATGCCCAACTAATAAACCTAAACACGGAATTGCAATCGTTCCTGGATATTTGTGGCAGTTGCGAGCGAATAAAAAACACGCCTATCCCCTATTCTTATAGCTCTTTTATCAAAAAGTTCATTTTTATTTACATGCTCACCATGCCTCTAGGGCTGGCACTTAGCCTTGGCTACCTTACCATACCCATAGTAGCTTTTGTGTTTTATGTACTAGCAAGCCTTGAAATAATTGCCGCAGAGATAGAAGACCCTTTTGGCAAAGATGCCAACGACCTGCCCATGCAGCGGCTTACTGCGACTATTAAAAAGAATGTGGAAGATATATTGTAATTGTTCCCCTTAGTTACTATAAATTTCCACAAAAGAAATAAGCCTTACAAAGAAGTTGCCACGAATGCACGAATAAAAACATTAGTCCCATTCGTGCATTCGTGGCAAAATATAAAAGTAACAACTTGCTTACACTTTTTTTGCCCTTAGTGCCTAACGTTGCATTGTTATTTCTTGAATACTACTTCAAAAGCCACTGTTTTCCATTTAGGCAAACTGCTTGGCTTTGTAATTGTAAGCGCATCGTCGCCTTGTTTCCAGCTTAGTTTTTCAGTGCTGCCCAGTAGTTTTACAGCAGCAATTTCCCTTGTATCTAATTTTGCATTTTTGCCTAAAGACACAATGCTAATGTCTGCTGTTGGCGGCTCCATCACAAATACATATACCTTGCCATTCTTAGTGGTGAAACGATAATCTGTAGACCCATATTTGCGTACATCTTTCAATCCACCAAAATGCCCTTTTTCTTGGGACGGTGCAGTAGATGGGCCCTCGCCATATATTTTCCAAGGGCGGCTGCCATAGATGCCTTCGCCGTTAGCGGATGTCCATGTACCCAAATCTTCCAATGTATTCACCATGTCCTGTTCTATATCGCCTTCGGGTGTCTGCACAATATTGATTAATAAATTACCATTCTTGCTTACAATATCAACCAGCATTTGGATAATTTCTGATGCACTTTTGTATTTCTGCCCGGTGCTGTAAAACCAGTCGCCAATAGATGTATCTGTTTGCCAAGGAAATTCGGCAATAACGTCATTCACGCCACGCTCAATGTCTTTTACATAAGTGCCATCCGCAGGCATAGTTTTATAGTTGTAAACGGCTTGCATTTTTCCATTATTGGCTTTTAGGTTGCCATTGTAGTAATTTGCCATCATTGCCAAGCCTGTATCTCCAAAAGGCAATTTACTATCAGAATACACTAAGTCGGGATGATAAGCATCTACCAGTTCCTTTACATCGTCAAACCATTCCTTAGCCCATTCAGGGCTCTTGGTAATCCATCCTTTATCGTTAGGAGCAGCTTTTGTATTGTACAAGTCTGCATAAGCAGGGTCGTTGCCATCGTAAGGAACGCCTTTAAACTCGCCCGAAGTGTCGGCACCGTGCGCTGTTTGGAACCAAGTATAACTTGCCGCCAAATGCTCAGACACGCCAAAATGCAACCCTTCTTTTTTTGCAGCTTTTTGCCAAATACCTACCACGTCTTTGTGTGGCCCCATTTCCACGGCGTTCCAACGGTGGATTTTAGATTTCCATAAAAAGAAATTATCGTGGTGGCTGCCCATGCTTACAAAATATTTGGCACCCGCTTTCTTGTATAGTTTCATCAAGTATTCTGGATCCCACTTTTCTGCTTTCCATAGCGGGATAATGTCTTTGTAGCCAAATTTTGAGGGGTGGCCATATGTTGCAACATGGTATTTGTTATCGCCACTGCCCTGTTGGTACAGCTTCTTTGCATACCAATCGCCATGGCGTGGCACAGCCTGCGGCCCCCAATGTGCCCAGATACCAAACTTGGCATCCCGGAACCATTCCGGGCATTTGTATTGTTTAAAACTTTCTGGTTTATTTGGGTTATAAGGCCCATCAACAATTGGTAATGTATTTTGTGCATGGCTACTTCCTATTGCGCCAGCAATTAAGCCAGTGGTAAAAAGCATTTTTTTTAAAAGCATCCGTTTCATATTTGTATTGTTTTTTGTGAACCAAGATTTTGATATTGCCACTAAGGAACGTTGTCAAAATAAAGTGAGCAAGTTTAAACGCAAAGGCCGCAAAGCCATTAAACGCAGAGAACGCGCCAAGGGTGTACTTATAGACAAAAAAAAGTTGCACTTGCCCCCATCTCCCTAAAGGGGGCAAAGTCAACGCAAAGGCTATTTGAGAAGGTTAATTCATTCTTAGATAGCCTAATTTAAAATTGCTCGACTTATTTAAATCACATTCTTAAGGAAACAGAAGAAAGGATTAAATCTTATAAAACGAACTGGCATTTCCCCCAAAAAACAAGCCCTGTTCATCTATCGTAAACTGTTTAAAATAATCTTTTACAATACCTAATGTAGCTTCATACGAAGCAGCCACCTGGCACACCGGCCAGTCTGAACCATACATGATGCGGTTGATGCCAAATGCATCTACTACCACATCCATATAAGGCGTAAAATCCGTAGGCTTCCAGTTTTTGTAATCGCCTTCTGTTACCATACCACTTATTTTGCAATGCACATTGGGGCATTGGGCAATGGCTTTTATACCTTTTGCCCATTCATCTATCAGCCCCGCTTTAATGTATGGCTTTGCAATATGGTCTATTACAAACGGTTGGTGAGGAAATTTGGCTACTAACTCAGTAGCCGCCTCTAAATGCTTAGGAAAAATCAGTATATCATAAGTAAAGTTATGTTTAGCCAGTGCGGCTATCCCATTAAGGAATGCGGGTTGCAGCATAAAAAATGGTTCTTCCCCTTGCAAAACATGCCTAAAACCTTGTATCTTACTTGATTGGGCATAATAAGCCAGCCTTTCTTCTATATTAGTTGCCCTCAAATCAACCCAGCCCACAATTCCTTTGATAAAATTGTTCTCTTTGGCCAATGCCAACAAAAAATCTGTCTCTACCTCGGTTTGGTCAGCCTGCACTGCAATGCAGCCATCTATATTGTTTTGATGAAGGATAGGGGCTAAATCGGCAGGAAGGAAATCTTTGCGGATTACAGCCATTTCATCGTTGATCCAACTATGTTTTACAGGCTCATAATACCAAAAATGCTGATGGGCATCTAGTGTATATTGCTTATTTTCCATTGCACAAGTTTTATCGTTAGGAACAAAAATTATAAGACAAGTGGTTTACTATAGATTTTCCCCCCCCGCCTTTGCGTCCTCTAAGTGAAACGTATTTTCTTGTCTAAGGTATTTCCCTTTGCGGCTTCTCTGCGTAAATCGCTTTGCGGGCTTTGCGGTTAATTTTTAATAACAACTATTTATCCATTTCTACCATTGCTTTTATCACGCCATTTTTGGGATCCAGCCAACTAGCAAAATTATCTTTTACCTCCCCAAACGAAACCCTATGCGTGATATAATTGGTTGGGTTCACAAACCCTTTTTTCATGGAGGCCACCACATGCTCAAAATCCTGCGAGGTGGCGTTGCGGCTGCTCATCAACGTGCCTTCCCTTTTATGAAACTCAGGATGGCTAAATGCTATTTCGTTCTTTTGCAAGCCAATCAGCACAAACCTAGCCCCATGTGCCATGTATTGGAAAGCATTATTAATGGCTCTCAGGTTGCCTGTGCAATCAATCACAACCGTAGGCATATCACCATTGGTGATGGTTTTTAGCTGGCCTGCAACATCGTCTGATAGGGCATTAATGGTATGCGCAACCCCTAATTTATCTTTGCAAAACTGCAAGCGCTGCTCGTTAATGTCTAGTGCTATTACATGGCCGCCAGCAATACGTGCAAATTCCATTGTCCCTAAGCCTATGGGGCCAGCCCCAATTACCAAGACATATTCCCCTTGCTCCACCGCTGCCCTCCTTACGCCATGTGCGCCAATGGCCAATGGTTCCACCAATGCTAGTTCATCGTAGCTCAAGCCTTCGCCATGTATCAATGAATAAGTAGGTACAGCCAAGTATTCCCTCATTCCACCATCTATATGCACGCCGCACACATTAATAGCTGCACAGCAATTGGGCTTGCCGCTGCGGCAGGCAATACATTTGCCACAATAAAAATATGGGCTAATGGTTACGGCTTCGCCTATAGAAAAGCCATTGCCAGGCTGTGTTTCCACTATTTCAGCCGCCAACTCATGCCCCAATATGCGGGGGTAATTGAAAAAAGGCTGTGTACCTTCATAAGCGTGCAAGTCGGTGCCGCATATACCAACCCTTTTTATTTTGAGCAATGTATAATTTTCTGGCACTTCAGGCTTTTCCATGTCCTTATATTCAAAAGAACCAGGTGTTATGCATACCAATGCTTTCATGATATTTTATTTTATACTCACCACATAGGCACATAGCCACATAGTAAGAAACTGAAAAGATGTAATGGTTTCATTATTATAAAGATCAACATAGGTTACTGAAAATGGCTGCTTTTTTCAAAATGCGCCTAATTTTAAAACCTGTGTTAGCCTATTTTACTGATAGGTCTATTTATACCTTATAGGTCTATTTGTCCGATGTTCCTATGTGGTGAAAATCTCTTAACCTGCCACAGGCAGGAAACTAGGTTCAAGCAGCCCATTTGTTACCATTGCTTCCCAAAAAGCAGGTGGCACTTGTGAAGTAGCCATGTTTATATTCCGCTTCACTTTCTCGGGCTTAGTGGTGCTGAGTGCTATTGATTTTACCCCCGGCACATTAAAACTAAAACTGAAGCAAGCCTCGGCAGGATCTATATTGTATTTTTTACATAACGTAAAGAAACCTTCCCGCCATTTATCTAGTACCTCGCCTTCAAGTGTTGCAGTATCCACTGGGGCATAATTGTAATGGCTGCCTCCTATCAGGTAGCCACCGTTGAACACGGCAGAATTAATTACAAATACCCCACGTTGTTCAAGTGATGCAATAAAGTCAATCAGTTCCGCCGGGTGGCTATGCAGGGTAAGGCTATTGGCCACCATTACCCAATCTAGTGCCACATCGTCGGAAATCCTCTTTATAATATCCCAATGTTTGCTCCCAACACCAATGGCCGCTACTTTTCCAGCCGCTTTTAATTCGGCTAATGCCCTGTAAGCTTCTAAAATATCGTGGTACAATTCATCTTCATGCTCTTTGCTTGTAGCTTTTGACAAGTACTCGTCTGGGTCGTGTACCGATACCATTTGTGGCATGTACCCACCTAATAGTTCATTGCCTTGGTAAAAACATTCAAGGATGCCATCATAGCTTATTTTTTGTACCGCATCGTGGTGAATATCTTTCCATACCCCTTTCTCAAAAGTAGGTTCAGGCGTTGTTAAAGGCGTTTGGACCCAGCCTAGTTTATTGCTGATAATTACTTTGTCAGGGCTTATACCCAATTCCATAAGGCACTGCCCGAGTACTTGCAATGACAAACCTGCGCCATATTTTCCAGCAGAGTCAAACACAGGCATACCAGGGGCATTTTCCACACAGGCTTTTACAATAGCAAGTTTGGTGGCATAAGGAACAGCTTCGTACAAATTACCTAACCCACTCGTTCCAAAAATAACAGGCCCCATTTCATCCAATATGCCCGGGGTTGTTTTTATTTCAAATGCTGTTTGCATAGGGCTTTATATTAAATGTTGTATTAATTGTCAATAAAATTTTACCACATAGGCACATAACCACATAGATAAAACCTATAATTTGATATTCTTAATATTATTCATTAAGAACAACATAGGATATTCGAAATTGCTTTTTTTGGTAGCACCCACCGCATTTGTAAACCCTATGTTGAACTTTTCATGCTTTTCTATGTGTCTATGTGGTGAACAAAAAAAGTGTTACAACTGGAATATCTTATCCATCAACAGCCACTTTTCGCCAGGCTTTGCAAATGGCATGGACTGTTGGAATTTCCACATCAACTGCTCCCATTCCTGTACTTTGGGGTTTGCAGCATCCATAGCGGCTTTGCGTTCAAAACTAAAAGTATCGTCCACCTCCATTATCATAAACATCCTGTTTGCTAGGCGGTATATCTCCATGTTGGAAATACCAGCATCCCTGATGCTTTGTGTAATTTCCGGCCATGCGTTGCCCGCCTTGTGCCAGTTCTCGTATTCTGCAATCAATGCAGCATCATCCACTAAATCTACCGCAAGGCAATATTTTTTCATTGTGTAATATGTTTTATACCACTGATTAAATGATTTGACTGATTCTAATGATTGAGGCCTTTTACTTGTAAGACTTTTGATAAAATGATTTTCGCAAACCATTTTCTTTTTAGTAAAATTTCTAGCAATCTTTATAGGGTTTTGAACCCTATAAAGATTGCTTTGTTTTATACCCTTTCCAGCCAAACAACAGTATAACTGTGAAAGAAGCCAATGGCACGCAATAGCCCAGTTGGATATTGCCTGTAGCATCGCTGATGTACCCAAATACTCTTGGTAGTATAGCACCGCCAACAATAGACATGATTACCAAGCTGCTGCCATACTCTGTATCCCCACCCAAATCCTTGATGCTTAGGGAAAAGATGGTCGGGAACATAATAGACATAAAAAAGCAAATGCCTAAAATAGCATAGATGGTTATCATTCCCGTGGCAGTTATGGCAACTGCGCAAAGCAGGATATTAATGCCTGCATAAAGTGCAAGCAATGTTTGAGGTTGTACAAATTTCATTAAAAAAGTACCTAAAAACCGCCCAATCAGGAATAAAAAACCGCATATACCTAGATAATCTGCTGCCATAACTTGGGATAACCCGGCTGATTTGGTAGCATACAAAATAAACAAGCTAAATACAGAAACCTGTGCCCCTACATAAAAAAACTGGGCAGATACCCCCCATGAAAGGTGCTTGTGCTTTAGGGCATGGAAAATGCTTTTACTAGCTTCGCCACGGCCTTCTTCTTGGATAACAGGCAACTTGGTAAAAGCAAATACGACTGCAATTATTACCAATATCAGCCCCAATATCATGTAAGGAGCTTTAACCGAGGATGCCTCTGAGGCAAGTGCTATTTTGCGGGCAGCCTCCGTCATTTTGCTTAATTCCTCATCGGAAAAGCCTTTGGTCAATATAACCCTTGCCCCTATCACTGGTGCCAATGCTGCTGCCAAGCCATTAAAGGATTGGGACAAATTTAGCCGCTGGGTAGCAGTTTCAGGTGCGCCTAAAGAAGCGGCATAAGGGTTGGCAGCGGTTTCCAATATTGCAAGGCCACAAGCCATCACGAACAAAGCCACCAAAAAGAAATTGTACAACTGCGTGTTTGCAGCAGGTATAAATAAAAAAGCACCTGTGGCAAAAAACAATAACCCAATAATGATACCGATTTTATAGCCAAACTTCTTCATAATAAACCCTGCTGGCAATGCCATTAAAAAATAAGCAGCAAACACAGAAGAATCTACTAAAGTAGATTGGGTAGTAGTAAGGGTAAATGATTTTTTTAAATGTGGGATTAAAATAGGATCCAAGTTGTGCGCAAAGCCCCAAAGGAAAAACAAGGAAGTAACAAGGATAAATGCAAACTGGTAGTTTCCAGAAGGTTGCGCAACCGTTTTTTTCTGTGGAGTCATAATCGTTTTAACTGTTTGGCAAGCATTGAAAAATAAATAAAAGCAACCTATCGTGGCCGCCAAAAGCGACCTTTAATTAAAAAGCAAATCTCTATGATATTCTATTCATTTCCATTACACAAAACAGCGTATTGTTTGAACAAATCCGACTATCAAAAAAAGCTGCCTATATTTGCACCCACTGTTGCATAATGGGCAATCACTGCCTTAGCAACTATAAATTTCATTGTAGATGCTATTAAAGTCAATATTTTCTTTATTGAACACCGATTATGTGCAGTTGAACAAAAGCTGGGACTATAAAAATGTCATCAGCCCATTTTACAGGCTGTATTATATAGATTCTGGGGAGGGTTTGCTTTCAAACCCCGATTATTCTATCACTTTGGAAAAAGGCTTCATATATCTTATACCCAGTTTTACCATCGTAAACCAAACCTGCGATGCTTTCCTAAGCCAGTATTATATACATTTTGTAGAGGAGTCTCAGGATGGCAGTTCCTTGTTTTCCAACAATAGGAAAATTTTAAAAATAAAAGCTTCAGACATGGATATAGAATGTTTTAAAAGGATACTGCATATCAACCCAGGAAGGGGGCTTAGAACTTCCGACAACCCCAAGGTGTATGAAAAAGGTGCAGTGATTAAAAGTTTCCGGGAGCTGAACAACCACCAGCCACTAGCTACCTTGGCTGAAACGCAAGGCATTATCCTGCAATTGCTATCACGCTTCCTTGTGCCAGGGCATTTCCATTTCCCCGATACAAAAAAAATACCATCTAGAATTCTGGATGCCATCCAATATATAGAAACCAACCTCACCAAGAACATTACTGTATTATACCTCGCCCATCGGGCTAACCTAGGCTACGACTATTTCTCGCGTATGTTTTATCACGACACAGGCATTAGGCCGCTTGCCTATATACAGCAAAAAAGGGTTGAAAGGGCACAGTTCCTCATTACCACAACCGATTTCCCATTCACTGTCATAGCCGCCGAAACTGGGTTTGAAAGCATGTCTTATTTCAACAGGGTATTTAAAAAAATAGCCGGCAAAACCCCTACTGAGTACAAAGACACCCAAAAGCATTTTATATAAATTTTGCTTATAACTAATAAGCCATCATTATCTTAATATAATTCTAAGAGGGGTTGGGGTGAGGTCTTTTAAACCCAGATTTTGCAGTTGACTTCGTTATGAAAGGCTCAAATGCAATAAAGACAGGTACTTGAGCCGAATTTTTGGTCGAAAACATAGTGAACTATGGCAAGGCCAAAAAATCAAGCAAGTGCTTGTCTTTGAAGTAGTTGGGTCTTGCAATAGATTTCAACTGCAAAATCTGGGTTAAATAAATAGTATGTACTTAATTAAGATTTTCCTCCACCATGGGGGCATTTTTGGGTACTCATGGGGGCATATTTCCCCCATATAGGATTGTTCTTTTGCACGGGTCTCAAATCAAGCCCATTTTTGTAGTATATAATCCCTTGTTTTCGTTGGTTCAATCCCTACGGCCGCCCTAGCCTTGGCTCGCTGCCTCGTGTGACTCATTTTTTTAACATAAAAAAAACATTTTATGAACTACATCCGTACTCAAAAAACACTCAAAAAGTACTCACTTTTCTGCGGAAATCATGCACAAAATACGCACAAAGTATGCATAAAATAAGCATAAAGTATGCATAAAATAAGCATAAAGTATGCATAAAATAAGCACAAAATACGCATCTTAAAAAACACAAAAGCACTGTATTTCAATGAGTTATGATACAGGAACACCTGAAAAATAAATTCAGGGCGCCAAAAGCCAGCCAAACCAAGGTAGCAATGCCCCTGGAAATGGGTCATAAAAGTTTTTCGGTATGCGTAAGGTCAGCTAATTAAGTCTGCATACTTATGGCAATTCTTCGTTGCACAATGCCCTGCGGCGAGAAGCATAAACCTTTCGATTACTGAAATTGATTGTTAATAAAACTGCATTACGGCTATCCTATCTTATTTTTGCAAAAATTTTTCGGGATGCTGAACAAGATAGAGGAAGGGATAGAAGCCATCAAGCGAGGCGAGATGGTGATTGTGGTAGATGACGAAGACCGTGAAAACGAAGGCGATTTTATAATGGCGGCAAGGTTTGCCACGCCTGAAGCCATTAATTTTATGGCAAGGGAAGGCCGGGGGTTGATTTGCGTGGCATTGACTGAGGAACGCTGTGCAGAGTTGGAATTAAAACCAATGGTGCCAGCCAATACATCTTTGCACGAAACAGCATTCACAGTTTCTGTTGACTTAATTGCACCAGACACCACCACAGGCATATCTGCACAAGACAGGTCCAAGACAATACAAGCATTGATAAACCCAGCGACCAAGCCTGCTGACTTAGGCAGGCCAGGGCATATATTCCCATTGATTGCTAAAAAAGGCGGTGTACTCCGCCGCACCGGGCATACAGAAGCAACGATAGACCTAGCAAGGCTAGCTAGACTAGAGCCTGCCGGAGTGTTGGTAGAAGTAATGACCGAGGATGGCAGCATGGCTAGGTTGCCAGAACTTACAGAACTTGCCAAGAAGCTTAACTTAAAGATTATATCCATTAAAGACCTGATTGAATACCGCCTTACCATAGATAGCCTAGTAGAGGAAGTGGTGCGGGTGGATATGCCTACCAAATATGGGCATTTTAAACTAGTAGCATTCAGGGATAAAACCAGTAATGCCGAGCACCTTGCGATGGTAAAAGGAGAATGGAAAAAAGGCGAAGCAGTACTTACCCGTGTGCACAGCAGCTGCTTTACAGGCGATATCCTAGCTAGTTTCCGATGCGACTGCGGCGAGCAATTGCACAAAGCCATGAAAATGGTAGAAGATGAGGGCAAGGGCATAATCTTGTACATGAACCAAGAAGGTCGTGGCATTGGGCTCATGAACAAGCTGAAAGCCTATAAACTACAAGAAGAAGGCATGGACACAGTAGAGGCCAACCTTCATCTAGGCTTTGCCATGGACGAGCGGGATTATGGCGTGGGTGCCCAAATGCTACGGATGCTTGGTGCAACGCAATTGAAACTGATGAGCAACAACCCTAGGAAAAGGGCTGCCTTGAAAGGTTATGGCTTGGAAATAGTGGAAATAGTACCGATAGAAATAATCCCGAACCAGTTTAATGAAAAATACCTGCAAACAAAGCGGGACAAGCTAGGGCATGAAATTTTGAGGTAGTTTATCTATGTAGGGGCGTATTGAATACCCCCCTACATGAATATCCCTCCTACTCCTTACCAAAATCATACAACCTTTTCACTTCGTTGGCATCCAAAAGCCTGTCGAACAATTGAACGCTGCCCGCAATAGCGTGGTGACCTGTAAAGAAATCTAGCGCATCTGTGGCAATCTCTTTTGTACCCGCGGCACTTGCTACCATTACACCATTTAGGTACAAAGCCATTTGGTTTTCATTGGCCGTCAATACTACGAACTGCCATTTTCCCAACTCTATCTTGCCGCCTGACAAACGGTTGGGCATAGCTTGCAAACTACCGTTGTTAATGCTGCACGAAAGGGTTTTATATCCTTTACCAAAAGCATTGTATCCATCCTTGCCAAATAGCTTCCCTGTTTTTTCATCTGTTTTAAACCACAATGCCACCGTAAGTGCATTTTCCCGCATTTTAATATCGTATAGTTTAAACCCTGGCTTGGTACCACCACCCTTTGCCACGTTTACATCTACAATAGGCATATTGGCTTCCAATGACTGCATCTCCAGCACTTTCCCTTTTAAACCGTTAACAAGGGTTGACAACGGCGCTACCCACACTTTGTAATTGGAAACAGTGGGATATTTCCTGCTTGTGCCATCCCAGCCATTAAAGTCAATCTGCCCAAGCGAACCCATTTCAGGTACTTTCACCAAATGGAAGCCCATGCTTGCAGGAGCCGTAATTGCCTTGCCATTTTTAAAAGCTGCCGTAGTTAAGTTGAGTGTTTGGCTTACGGTTATTTGCCCTTTATATAAAGATGATTGAGCATTCGGCATTGTGCCATCCAAAGTATATCGTATTTCTGCTTGTGGGTCTTTGCTAAAATCAAGAGAAACTTTAGTTGGTGCATATAACTCATACAAACTTTTATGATAAGCCGTGCCTGCGGGTAATACATCAACCAAAGATGGCCTGTATAAATTATTGCCATTCAAAGGAATAGTTTGCCCATCGGGAAGATCTACCTTGCAGCTTGCTTCCCCAGTACCAAACCTGATAGAGATTCGGTGCCAGCCTTCTTTTAAAGCCACTATACCAGTTGGGTTGCGCCCATAAACACCATGCTGTACAATGTATTCATCGTCTATTTTCAAGTGGTTCTGGCAACTCGCTTGTGTGCCGCCTAAACTTGCATTATCCCCATTCCTAATTGGCAGGCTAAAGTGGTAGGTGCCAGAAACAGTTGCTTGAAAATAGCCGTTGTAAACACGTATCGTATTTCGGCTACTAGTTGTTTCCATCGTGGTTACCCTTTCGCTTACAAATGGCTGTGCGGCTTCAATATCTAAAAAATCATTGTCCCTGCGTTTGCCTGTGCGGTCGAACACTTGCATGTCCAAGCCTGTTTCCAGCATAGGTAAGGAACTTATTGCTTCATGCCATGTAAGTTTTTCAGGCAATGCTGTAGTAGTTACTTTTATGTTCCCGTCATATAGCAACTCATTGGAAGCTATTGGGTGCAACTCGCCACCATCAATGGTATAGGAAACTTCAAAAGGCATGGGTTCTAAACTATTGATGTTCCAAAACAAAGGGTCGCATACCACCAAATTAATAGGATGCCAGCCTTTGCCCAGCACCACTTCTCCTTTCCTGTGGCTTTGCTGCTGGTGGAACAAACCAGTGGCTTCAATTACTGATTGGCTGCCAACCTCCAGCAAAACGGGGCCACATGAATTGACATCAAAAGTGAAAACACCCTTTTCGCTTGCATAGAAATAGCCTGTAAAGCGGTAAAAACCTTTGCATTGTTGCGCCATAGGCTGGCTAGTCGTTACATGGGGCAATACAAAGCCATTTGCAATGGAGGTTTGCAAAGGCTTGTAGCCATCTAAATTGGGCAACATTATTTTAGATGCTTCAAAAAAGCCTTTGTCATTGTATAGTTTAGTATTGATTTCATACACGCTTGCGAGCAAACCTGCTTTTGTTGCTGGTGGTGCTTGCACCAATCCAGCTACTACTTTTTTTGCGATGAAACGGGCATTCAACACATCGCTTTGCTGTAGCCCTGCTTGCCATGAGGTATCTATAACACTGGCTTTTAACAAGCAAGATTTATTAATGACAATGCTTTTTGTGTAAACTGATGATTGGCTATTGGGTTCTGTACCGTCAAGCGTATAGTAGATTTGGGCAGGGGCTGTTATCCGCTCCAATTGCACAAATAAGCTATCATCTACCAAATAAACAGGCACTTTTTGCTCGTCTCTTGTGTACCGGTAATCATTTTGGTTAAAATGGCTACCCCTTACTATCAAATTGGGCTTGGCTGGTTTTGCATGGCTGGTCAAAGTGCTTTTGCCATTCCTTGCCATGTTTAAAACAGTCCTTCCACCATCTGTTTGACTAAAGTTGTATAGATCTTTTTGGTCTTTTATTTCTATTGACAAAGCCGATTTGTCTTTGTTCCATTCGGTTTTGGGCATGGGGTCGCCAAATTGATAGGGATAAATCAGCACCCTAAATTCGGGCGAAATGGAATGGGCGGGTACCGTAACCAAGCTATACCCTTGAAACTTTTCCAGCTTTGGCACAGGGAAACCATAATCTGTATTGCGCCACAATATCCTTATCAAACAAAGCGGGTCGCCTTTCTTAAACAGGAACTTGCCTGTTTTCGGATTCTTGGTTATGCCCGCTTTGGTTAAAATAATATCATCTACCCTGTTTGAGGATGGTTCCGTGTTTTGAAAAACCACTTCTGGCGTACTTGCTTCTACCAATTCCGCATCTATTGGCACGGAAATATTCCAGTCGAAATAATGTTTTTCGTTGTCTTTTTTAGCATCGTCTATCACCAACACATACGGGTATGCACCTTTGGCTACCTGCACCGTGCGATAAGCCTGTTCCATAACATTGAATGGCTTGTAACTTTCCACCAGCCTTGTTTCCCCACTCCATGGGCCATAGTCGGTATGGGCATAGCCATCGTTGTATTTGATGGTGGAAGGCTGGAAAGCTATTTGCAAATCACGGCTCAAATCGAAATTGCCTTCAGCAAAAGGCGCGTAATAAGGCAGTTTTGCAGAAGGGAACGCCAACGGGTGCACTTGCATCACCTTGGTATAGGAATATCCTATCTTGCCATCACCTGCCGCTACCAACCCTTCTTTGGTTTCGTTGATGCCCAGCCAATTGCCGGGTGCAGGCGGCCAATGGCAGCCTTTGCCATCTACCGTAAGCATGTTTTGCAGGAAAGTGGCTTTTGTGGCCAGCATATTATTGTCCTGCACCCAGTTTACCCCATCTTTCCAAAGGGTGAGCCTATTGTTTTCCGAGCCTTCGTGGCCACCATAATAAAAATCCTGCTTGCACACAAAGCCTACATGCAGGTCGTCTTTCCGCCAGGAATTTCGGGTATCTACATATCCCCTTGCGCTATCCTGCCAGGTTAGTGGCAGGTGCAGTTTATCAATCAATGCTTGGTTTGTCCAGTCCAGGGGTTTATTTTCTTTGTCCACCATGCCCTGGTCTGCGTATAGCAACAATAGTTCCATGCAAATACCTACTGGGTCTGGCCATCTGGCTTCAGCATCCGTCAAGAAGGGGTGGGTTGAGAAAGTGGATTGGTATAAAAAATCAATGCTTTCATCTTTTGGGTGGTAGTAGTGCATCATCCAAATAACATGGAATGCCGATGCCCGCATTTCGTCCCTTATCTTCCATGCCCCATCTTCCCAGCGGATGGCCGCTTGGAAAAAGTGCATCTTGGCCATCAAGTGGCTATGTTTTAATAATTCCCGATGCCTTAGCCCTACTGCCACAAAGGCGGATACATTTAACCAACCTTTGATAGACTCGTAGCACATGCCATCTTTGTCTAGGTACCAATCCAGCATGGCATTTGCCTTGTGCGCCGCCAAGTCAAATAGCTTTTGGTCAAAACCTTTTTGCCCTTCAATCAGCAGCATTAGCCTGATATATTCCATGCCAAAGCCCTCATGGTTGTTGATCATAAAATGATCAGGCACCATCAAGAAATTGGAAATCCTGTTTTTAACGATGCGTGCAATAGTACTTCGAGCCAGTTCACATTCATCGGGTGTCATCCACTCGTGGAGGTAATCGTAGTTCAATAAATCCCATATTTCAGAGGGTGGGTCGGGTTCGCCAGAAGCAACAATAGACCGCTCCACTGCCCATAGGTTATCCCTATCAGAGTGATTGTCCATATCCGTCAGCTTTGGTCCCAATGCTTTTATCTTCCCTACCAACTCCTCTGCCAAGCGCCTGCCCAATGTTTTATCTTTTGTAACTAGTGCATAAAAAGGGCTTTGCGCTTTGGATACCCTTGCCCACATGGTGCGGAAAGAAATAGGTGCCTTCTCCCCCATCGCTAGCTTGGCACGTACTTTTTCCACATCCGATGGCGTTATTAAAACCCTTGGGTAAATGCCAGAGGCTGGCACTTTTGGCAATTGCCCCTCGTCAAATAGCGGGTCGTTGTAGTTTACATTTACTTCGGGCGATTTTGGCCAAAAATTATTGTTGATGGCATCTGCATAAGGCAAAATACCCCTTGGCTGCCATGCAGGCTCTTGGTAATATGCCCTGTCTTGGCTGAAAGATTGTACAGCAAATAGTGGTAAGAGTATTGGTAATAAGAGTAATTGTTTACGCATTTTTTTAATTTTTTTCTATTTATTAATCACAACCACCCTTTCCAAAGGCACAGCGGCCTGTACCAATGGGGGTATCCCCCTGCCCCATTGCCAGGCAACTACCGTTATTTTAATAGGGTATATTGCCTTTATGGGCATATTATTCAAAACAAGTATATTGCCAATTACGATTGCTGGCCCATCCTTCACATAATAATAAACGGGCAACCCAGCAGATGATACCGCACCCAGCTTTATAGATTGGGTTTTATCATTGATGGCAGGTATTTCGGGGAAATCGATTGCTTGTGCCTCGCCTTGCGTATTTTTCTCTGGGAATTTTATTTGTGCGGGCTGCTCGGCGTATTTGTAGGTTTCATCGCCCTCTTTATAGGCCATCACTTGGATATTGGAACAAAAACGGCTGGTGCCAAAATGGTCAAAGCGTATGCGGAAGCTGTCTGCCCCTACCTGCTCGCCGCCACCGCCCCAGCCACCAATTAGGCTGAAATGGATATTGCCTTTCGTGCTATGTGTTATCGGAATACCTGCACCTGCCACCCCTTCAGGGGTTTGGGTAAGATATCCTGCTTTTACACAAAAAGTTATCCCATCCGCTGAGGGCTGAAAAGCAAGTTCATTTATCCACGAGGCAGGCACGGGTTTATCATTTTGCATAAAACAAACACGCTGTTCTTTTTTCCCACCATATAATTGGGGGAAGGCATCCACGGCCTTTGCCATTTCTTCATCCAAATGCCAGAAAGTAAGGGTATTATCGCCCTTGAAATCCTTAAACGCAACTGGATGGAAGCGGTTATTATCCATGATATGTATATCTGTAAGCCACCCTTTGGTTTCATCAAGCGTGTTTAAGGCTACTTGTTTCCCATTCTCAGTCGTTCCCGCAGGTATGCGGTAATGAGCTGTTTTCTGTACGAAGATGGCACAGAGTGCAGCCAGTTTATCATCAAAATTAAAATGCCCGGCTCCGGGTTGCACCACTTCGCAAACAAGCGAATGCTCATACTTGCCCCGCAAGTCCAGCAAATCGCCCCGCAGCCATCGCCAATGTTTGTCAAGCGGTACCAAGGGGCTTGTCCACGATTCATATTCCCCCGTTACCGCCATTATGGGTATGCCTTCTATCCTTGCCTTTTGGTCATACTCAGGTGGGTTTACCATGGCGGCGGCGTGTAAAGTCAATATGCCAAACACCCGTTGGGGCTTGCAATAGGCAATACTGTATGCACCATTCGCCCCGCCAGAATGACCTATGGTAAGCAATGGTGCAGTGGCTATTTCAGCGTAACCAGACACTGCGGCCAAATCGTCCAATACCTTTTGTATTTGGGCAAAGCTGCTTGCCCCTTCCTTGTAATTAAATTGCGTGAAAGGCCCCCTGAAAACCAATACTATCCCCAAGCCTTCCTTTGTGCAAGCCTCCCTTATTTGTTTGTTGGCACAAAAAAGGTCTTCTAAAATTACTTGATTGGCAAAAATCAGCCCCCTCACCTGCTTGCAGGCTGGCGGCACCCAAAGGAACGCCCTCGACTCCTTGTCTTTCCCTTCCAGCGGCACCGACCATTGGTATATGGCCGCATGGGTATGCGTTGATGCTTGCAGGAAGCATACAATCAATATGATAAAATGTATTGTTCTCTTCATGGGGTATTCTATCTTTATATTCCCGTCATTTCGACGAAGGAGAAATCTCATCAAACATTGGCGAATCCTTTATTCGGTTAGATTTCTCCTTCGTCGAAATGACGGAAAGAACCAGCATTATCCAATATTGTTTCGGCTTCGCCGAAACAATAAAATTTCTTTTGTATCCCAGCTATCAGCCAGCTATTTGGCTTTTACGGCGATAGCACCGTTCAAGGTTTAGCTATCTATTGGGCTTTTACCGAAGCGTAGATTCAAACTTCCCGAAAGTTTAAAACTTTCGGGAAGTGGTTACGCTTGTTTTTACGTTGGGTTGTTACGCTGGGCGAGATGTTAGCGCAGCGCATCTCGCCTAAACAGATAA
The DNA here is from genome assembly GCF_046546515.1 of Parasediminibacterium schistidii. Taxonomy (NCBI): domain Bacteria; kingdom Pseudomonadati; phylum Bacteroidota; class Chitinophagia; order Chitinophagales; family Chitinophagaceae; genus Parasediminibacterium; species Parasediminibacterium schistidii. The sequence continues at coordinate 150,726 of NZ_JBKHKJ010000003.1, forward strand.
AAGGGATTTCTTAATCTCTTTTAGTGGCTTCGCAACTCAAAAAACTTCCCGAAAGTTTTAAACTTTCGGGAAGTTGCAGAGAGGAGACTTTCAGAAAGCGAAGAAAAACCATAACATCACCCAACCTTTTCATTGAAATACAGACAATTTGTCCTTGTATGCCCCAAAAGACTGCCGGATTGTCCATACAAACAACAATTTTACGCATACAAGGAACAATTTTATGCATACAAACAACCCGAACACGCATACAAACAACATTTTTGCCCATACAAACAACAATTTTGGGCATACAAGGAACAATTGTATCTATACAAACAACCAAATTGCTTATACAAGGCATTTTTATTTCAACACAAAAAAAGCCTTCCTTTTTTTCTTTTCTTCTTCCTTATCTCCTTTGTGCTGCTTTGAGTCTTCGTGCCTTTGTGGCTAAATAATACCTAGCTTATTTGTGCCTTCGTTGCAAAACCCTACTTCTTACTTTCTAAAATCACCTTTCCCTCCCTTTGAACAGTTATTTTAGTTCGTTTGCTTGCATCTTCCGAAAACAGTAACACATCTTTTTGCCCGTCTTTCCACGTTACAGTTGTTTTTCCATTTTCTGTTGCAATAACTGGTAGCTCCTCCCCATATTTAAAAGGTATCAAGAGTACTTTATAATTTGCTTTCACCGATTTGGTATTCACAGCCAACCGATCATAAAATTGTGTATTGGCAATACGGGAATTGGGCGGGCCCACTTCTGTAGAAACCTGCATCAACGGCAAGGCATCCGTTTCATTTGTTTTATCTGAAATATAAGCAACCAACAATAATGGCTCACCATTTTTAGGCGAAATCATTGCCTTGCCCGTATTTGCTTTTACGTCATAATCTCGCTTAGCCAATACAATCTGGTTTTTAGGAATACCTTTTACTGATGCCTGCCAAACGCCGCCATTCAGCATGGCAGTCCATTGGTAGAGATGTTCCTGTCCATCTTTTTTCAAGTCATCCACCACCACGCCATAGCTATGTTTGCCCCTCACCAACCCAGCAGAACGATATACATATTCCATCGGGTTGAACAATGCCCTAGAGGTGGCAATGTAGTTGGAGTAATTGTAAGTAGCCCACCAAGGACGCATCTTGTAGCGGGATGTGCCAGCAAACATTTTTAAATTCTGTGGCGATGGGTCTAATTCCCAGTTCAATACTTTTAACTTATCCTCCCAAATTGCACCGGGCTGTGTTTGCCACCTGTAAGTATAGGAGTTGGTTAAATCAGCCGTTGCAAAACCAGCATTATCATTTGAAGCTTCGCCGATATAAGTAGCCGCAGCCTGGTATCCCGTGCCCAAACCAGATGCGCCTTCTGGCTCCGATTCCCCATCAACCAGCACTTGGTTATGGTACTTGCCATCATATACCTGTGGGAAAGGGCTTTCCGTGATCCAATCAACGCCCAAGGCAGAAAAGTGGAACATTCCCGCATCGGCGTGGTGGTGGCCGCCACCTAGGTAATGGTCTGGCCGCACCATCATGTTTATCCATGTGGCATTTAGCGAAGCATCACTGTAGCTGGAAAACACCCCATGCGTTGGCGCATTGAAATTCAGAGGCAAATTCAAATCTTCCCGGGTTGTCAATTTAAAATCCGTATCGTACAACAGGCCAGGCACAAAGCCGGGATACATTGGGCTAGGCATCCGCAAGCGTTTTACATTGGCTACGTCCCGCTTGTATTTGTTGGCATCAAAATCATTAATCATCCAGCCTCTTTGGTATTCGTCATTCTTGTCGCCAAAAACGGTTGGCTGCGATAGCAGGTAATCGGCACTTAAATCGCCGGGGTAAAAAGACTTGTATTCATCAATGGTCTGCAAACTGAAATAAGATTGGCTAAAAGGCACATACTGCGTACCGCTGTTTACCACCACTTTACCATCGGGCGAAGTCATCATCACTTGCCCATGCAATAATTTACGCACATGCGGATGCCCCCATAAGTTGTCGCCACGCCTAGCCAAAGCAATCATGGCCAAGGTATGAAACTGCATACCGCCCGGTGTTTTGCCATTGCTTTCATATATAACACCCGAGTCGTCTATCCCCCATTCACAAAACGCTTTTACAGTCTCGCAATTGGACTCGTAGGATTCTTTGTCAAAACCATCCAGCCCTTCAATAGCCGTTACTGCCAAGAAATTAGGCAAGTCCCATGCAACCCAGTTAATATCCCTGAAACGCAGCGGGCCGTCTTGACCATACCCCCTCCTGCCATAAGTTGCTTTGGCTATCACCCGCCGCATGAGTTCTTTCTCTTCGGTAGTCATCCATTTACCAGCAAAATCCAATGACAAGCCTAGGTTCATGTGTGCCACTACCCCATGTATGTTGCGCCAAGCAGTAGCTGCCCCATTGCCCCCAACAGCAACTTTTGTTCCATCGGGTTTTGTGTAGCTTGTCGCCAATTCAGAATCGCTAGCCTTCACCCATTCTTCTATTAGTGGCTCGCGCAATTTAAAATAATTGGCTATGGCAGCGGCGGCCTGCCTTCCATGCACATCGTCATTCGTAAGCAAGCAATACAAAGCCATGTCCGTCAAACATTCCGGCACATAACTTACATGCGAGTTGTAAATGCCAGCCTTTTCATCTTTAAATTGATGGGGTACACTGCTAGGTGGGGCATTAGGTACGTTGCCTTCAGGCCATTGCAAAACTGCAAGGTTGCCACTATATAATTGCTTGAAAACCTTGCCATCGCTGGTTGATTCATCCCACCAACTATGTTTTAGCAAATATTCCACTTCAATCATCGATTTCTGACCCAACTTGCTACTCATGATCCTTTCGGCCAGCATGGGTATATCAGCTTCGCTAAACAATATCCGTGGGTAAATGCCCGGTGCCGGCACTTTGGAACCTAGCAAACGGGTATTGAAGCCAGTATAATCATATTTGGATGCAGGCGTAAACTGCCAGTCTGTTTCTGGGCCATCCAACACCTTCTGTTGCTCGGGGGTAACCTTCACAAAATCTGTCCACTTGCCCTGCCGCTTCAAGGTAGGTATGTATTGCGTTGCAATATCGGGGTCGGCAAATTTTTCAGGTGTATCAAACAAAGTAACAACGCAATCATCCAATACCTTGTCGTTTTCGTTGTAGTTAATTTTATTATTACTGATAAGCAACAGCCCTCTTTTGGTTTGATAGACTTGTTTGCTTAGGCTTTTTGAGTATGCGGCTGCATCAAAATAAGTAGCTCCTTTCACCGTTATTGTTTCAATAGATGCAGGAAGCGTTACATTTTCACGGCTTACCTCATACACCCACCTGTCCTCTAATATTTCCAATCCTTTTGGGATGGGCTTTGGGTGTATTTCCTTTTGTGCAAGCACAGCAGCAAAAGCCAATGGGATAAATACCTTCCCATTTTTCAAGACAGCTTCTGCCCTTAAGATGTCTTTTGTATCTAGCCGTATTCTATATCCATTCAGATACGCATACTTGCTTCCAGCAAAAATGGCCGTGGTATTGGCTATTGCACTTAGTGCCTTTGGCCTGGCAGAATGCGTATAAGGCAAACCGTCATCCTGTGGTGGGGCGGCTAAAGGGGGTACTTGTGCATATATACTGGTAAAATATAGTATTGCACCAAAACTAAACAAAACTCTTTTTTTCATATTATTTGAAAGGATTTGACAGGCGTTTATAAGGTTAAAACTATTGCGTGTTATACTATGTTCTATTCACATAAATAATCCTCCCAAGCCATTTTCAGGCAAGGGAGGATTATATTTTTTAGTTCATCATATTACTGTACCGTTACACTGGTATTATAAACCACTTGCTTGCTACTTACAGAACTAATAGTTACATTATACACCCCATTAGCCAGCTTTTCAGTAATGCTTAGGCTATGTGCCGCAGTGCCGCCACTGTGGCTTACCATTTCCTCATGCACTTTCTGCCCAAGGCTGTTGTACATGCTTACGGTGTATTTGCCTGCATTTACATTTTCCAATTTCACGTTTAGCTTGCTATTGATAACAGGGTTAGGATACAAACTGTAACTAATAACTGCACCTTTGACTACTGTTGTAACATTGCTGTAGCCAACACTACCATCTGCACTGGTAGCCTTGATGCGGTAGTAAGTGGTACCATTGGCTACGCTGTTGTCCACATAGCTGTATGCCGCAGTGGCCGTGTTCTTGGCTGTTGCCGTGCCTATTGCGGTGTATGCTGTGCCATCGGTTGATTTCTCTACTGTATATCCAGCTACCTTATCCTCCCCTGCCGTCTTCCAGCTTACTGTTGCTGAAATGTTGCCACTGTTTAGCGAAGCAGTCGCTGTGATGCTGTTCACTGCCAGCACTGTTGGTTTGAATACAATCCTGAACCTGTTTGCATAAGTGGCAGCAATCGTGTTGTCTGCCGCAAAGCTAATGGTGTTCAGGCTGCTCTCAAGTGCAGTGTAGGTTTTGGTATAGCCATCGTATATATAAGGCGTAAGGCCATTGCTGTTGTAGCTTGAAGCATCCACTTGCAATTGGTAATTGGCCTTGGCTACTTGTGCCAACTGGATAGCGATAATATCGCCCGTTGTGGCTGGCCGCCTGCCATCGATGCTCAATGCCTTGGTGGCGCTTAGTTCCCTTATGGACAGGTTGTCGCTGCTGTTATCCAGTTTAGGCGCATCCTCGTTGCTATTGTAGCCATTGCTGTAACTGTCGCTAAATACAATACTAGCCATGTCCATCTTGTGGTATTTGCCGCTGCCAGCTGACTCTTCCCTAAGCAAAGCAAGTGGCAGTTTGCTTTCAATGCCGAAAACTGCTGTCTGGTTGCCTGGCGCCTTGGCTGCTTCCGTGAAACCAATCACTGGGTATTTAGGGTAGCCTTTCTTGTTCTGTATAAAGATGGCCTGGCCAGCTTGTATGTAAGGGTTGCTCAATGAGTTACCCGCCACATAGGCACCTGTTGCGCCAATGGTTGGGTCCAAGTAATAATAGTACCCTTCTATGCTGTCCTTAGTAAGCAAGCGCCAGTCAACAGGGCAAACATAAGGGTTGGCAACTAGGTTGAAGCTGCTGTCTGTCAGGTTGTTCAAGCCATAAGTGCTGTTGGCGTAGGTACTGCCCGTAACTGCGTTGCTCACGCCTGTTGGGTCATAAGTAACATTGCCCGTAACCAAAGTGCCGCTTGCTTCCAGCCTTGTGGCGTTGTACATCAACAAGCCCAATGGCGTGTTAGGTATGCCTGTACCGTAAAGGTTGAAGCTCCTGTCGCCCCTGATCAATAGCCTGTAGCCCGTGAAAGGCGTTACTAACACATTGGTGTTTGCAACAGTTGCCCAATTGCCATTTATGTAGGTATAGGCCGTTTTCACACCATTGGCACTCACGTCAAAGTGGTTCGCATCTATACTGTTGGGGGTGCTGGTTGTGCCTGCAACACCTGTGCCACCCGTGATGAACATACCATAGCCACTCTTGCTATAGCTGCCGCTTTCTTGGTAGGTATTGTACAGGGTGTTGGATGTGTTGTACACACTTGGGGCGATGTCGCGATAGCTGCGGTAACCGCTAGGTATGTACCGTTCCACGGTTACCGTGCCGCTGATGCTGCCACTGTTGCCGCCTGTGCCTACAGCGGCCAATGTACCACTGCTGGCAATGCTGTTCGATTTGAACACCACGTTGCTATTAGTGATTAAAGTGCCGCTTTGCAGGGTCAACACGCCCGTGATGTTCAGCTTGTTGCTGCCGCTGGTAACTGTGGCACCTGCACTATTGTTTAAGGTAAGGCCAGCAACCGTACCCATGCCACTAATTGTTTGGGTAGATGTGCCGCTTAGGATGGTAGTACCCGTACCACTAATAGTGCCATTGTTGGTAAATGATGAATTTATGCTAAGTGTGCTGTTATTTACGATGTTGGCGCCGCTTGCAATTGTAAGGCTTTTTGCAAAACTTGCAGAAGCTATAACAGGTGCTTTAGCAACCACTGGAACTACAGCATCGTTGGTAGCACTTGGCGTACCATTATCCCAGTTAGCATCATTGTTCCAAGCTGTGTTGAAAGTACCTGTCCATGTTGTTAATGGTGATTCAACTGCGCCAGTATTACCAATCACGAAAAGATTATTACCAGAAGTAGGTATGGCAATACCTACTTTAGTAACCGTGTAAGGATTGCTTCCAACCGCAGTTACTGAACTAATAGCATAACTAGTGCCTGTTGTAAATATACCCAAGTCGTTGGTGCCAATGGTATATGCCGATGCTTTATCTGCATTGTTAAATTGGAAAACAACACTTGCAGTTGTTGCTGCACTTCCTGTTACACTCCATTGTAGGTTCACAACTTTGGTAGGGTCAACCGGGGCACTTGTAAAGGTAGATTGCACTGCGGCTGAAACATTTGATGTACCAGTTGTATTCGTAATTTTCAACGGAGCATAGCTTGTAGCCGTGCCTATTGGGAAATCAGTAGCTGTGTTACCTACACTATTGATAGTAAACTTACCAGTACCTGTAGTAGCCACATAATTGCTACTGCTGCCTGTGGTTACAGAAGCCACATTAAGGTTATATGTACTTAATTTCAGAAGGCCAGAGGTAAGAGCTAATTGGCCAGTAACAGTTAAGTTATTGCTTAACGTAACCCCTGCACTATTATTAATCGTTAAATTAGCAACGGTGTTGGAAGTAGGCGAAGTAGTGAATGCGCCTATTACTTGTGCTGCGGTGCCATTGAACTCGTAATTAGCAGCAGAAGACAAGGTTTTTAGAGAACCAGTACTACCAGCAGAAGTTGCTATACCGCCTGTATTGGCAGTTTTCAATGTACTTCCCGAAGCAGCGGTAAATGTTCCATTCCCACTAAATACGGCAGTTGTAAAATCCATTGTACCGTTTACAATTACCACATTATTGGAAGAAACAGAACTTGCAGATTTTATAGTAAGCGTAGAACCATTATTTACGGTTAAGGTATCACCCGTACCAACACCTCCACCTGTAATAGTCAATGTGCCATTTACAGTTGCATTAGAAGCTAATGCTACCGAAAGGCTAGTGCCAGCAGTTACCAAATTGTTCAACGCTGTTGGGTAAGTTGCAGGGTTAGGCACTTCTGCCCCTGTGCTGATGCTGCGTGCTGCCGTACCTCCTTGGTATTGCAGGTTTACAGTACCCGTAAAGGTAGGCGTACCTGTTAGGCTGCCAGATGTTGCAGCACTTCCACTACCAATAATAATGGTAGTTGCATTGGCAATAGTTAAATTAGAACCTGTAGCGAATATGCCATTGCTTAATCGCAGCCCTGCCACAGTAACTGCCTGACTTAAAGTAACGCCTCCGTTGGAAGTGCTATTATTAATATATAAGTTGGTTATCGTGTTTGTAAACGTGCTAGCTGCAATTGTTTGTTGAACAGTACCATTGAAAGAAACGATAGCATTTGCATTGGAAGCATCTATGTTTCCAGATGTCCTTGTGATATTGCCCGTAATAGCCAAAGTTCTAGCAGTAGCCCCAACTGGTGCAAATGCAAATGTGCCAGATGTTAATGCTAAATCACCTTTTAATGTTAATCCAGAAACAAGCTTAACACCCGTATGGTTGATAGTAAGCCCTGTAATAACGCCAAATCCACCACTGTTGTCGGCATTAATATTAATACTGCCAGCATTACCATTAATGGTTATTGTGGCAGTGTTAGTAGCCGACTGGTCTTTTAAGTATAGAATATTTGTGCTTATTGGTGAACCAATGCTGCTTCCAGAACTAACGGAAACAGATTGCCCAGCCGTACCAATAACAAAGTTTTTACCATTTAAGTTGATATAATTGCCAGATACTACACCCGCAGTAGTTTGGTCTGTGTTAGCAGAAGAAATGGCATTTCCACCTGCAGGCGCACTTATGGTAATATCAGAACCAAGGGTAAAATTATTACTTGACCCACCACTACCAAATACTATGTAAGGAATAATTAACGGAGTGCCTGTGGCAGGCCCTGTTACGGTTTGCGTAGCATTGCTGGTAAAAAATACTTTTCTTCCGTTGCCATCAAAGCCACCAGGCGTGCCGCTTCCACCATTAGCAGATGGATTATTATATTGAGTAGTACCTGTTGCAGAAATACTTCCTGCAATATACAAATCGCCACCGTTAGCAGAGCCTAGTATCAATCCATTGCCAGTTGTACTAGAAGAGTTGATTGTTAGGCTACCCAGCATTTGGTAATTGTTTCCAGAACCGCCAAAGCTAACAATTGTACTACCAGTAAAATTACCAATAGTGATTCCATAAGGAACTCCCGCACCAGATACAGTGTTGAACTTCCATTCGGTTCCAGGTGTTATTGAACCACCAGTATTGTATTGTATAGCAGAAGATGAACCATAAGTAGGATAACCTGTGCCAGCAACAGAACCGCCGCTATTCATCCTCAAGTTGCCACTAATAGAAGGCGCTGTGTTCAGTGTAAGCAAACCAGCAATGGTAATACTATTTAAACCCATGGCATTTGCCCCTCCTATTGTTGCAGCCCCAGCCATCGCAATCGTGCCGTTTGTACCTACAAATGCGCCATTATTTGTAATGGTTGCACCAGCATTAAAGTTCATGCCTATATTACTAGTTGTTATAGAAGCTCCTGAATTTATCGTTAAGCTATTGATACTGCTAACAGTAGTGCCAAGCGTTACAACATTATTTACCGTTGCCGTAATGGTGGATGTAGGTACCACGCCGCCTAGCCATGTTGAACCAGTACTCCATATCCCATCATTCCTTGTTACAAAACCTGCCAAGAAAGTACCACCCGTGTAGGTAACGCTACCGCCAGTATTGCTTACATAAACTGCATTGGTGCTTGCTGTGCCGCTCACCAATACTTTAAGCACTGTCGGTACACCCGTGATATCTAACAAAGTGGCTGAAACACCACCTACAGTAACAGCACTGCTTGATTGAAAACCAGTACCTGTTATGGTTAAAGTATCCCTTGCATAAAAATTACCAGCGGTAATATTTGGTATGCAAGAACTTATTGAGGTGATTGTTGGAGGTGGCGTGGCAGTTACACCCACTGCATAGTAAACATTAGCAGTACCAACTGCTAAACCTGCTGCTTGTATACTTGTACCCGATACGGCCCCGCCCAAAGATGAATAAGTACCATTTGCCGTAGTGCTACTTGCCAAAACAGTATTGCTGCCTAAGGTTGCTGGCACAAATGCCATGGTAAGTGAATTGCTAGCTACCGAAGATTTTACTGACCAGTATTCGTTACTGCTAATAGACGTTACCGTTGTTCCATCGGCAGTACCTGTATTAGTTTTAATACCCGTAACTGTAATAGTACCAGCAGTACCGATAGATGTTAATGTATCTGGGAAATAATTATCGCCAGAAACATAGTTGCCCACAGGGAAAATATAGGTATTTGCACTACCAGCTACTACAGTGCGACTCAATGGCCCGTCAATATATGCTGTGCTGCTTCCACCAGAAATAGCAGTTGCAGCAGTATTACTTACTGTTAAACTATTGGAGGAAGTTGTTAAAACCCTGCCTTTTGTAAGGGTAAGTACACCTGCACTACCTACTGTAACGGCGGAATTTAATGTTAACGCTGCAGTTGTATTCGCTTTATTAATAGTAAGGTTATTAAATGTAGCTGCATTAGTAATGCTTTGTGCAACAGAGCCATTAAACACAACCGTAGAGCCAGTGGTGGTTACAGTACCTGAACCCGTAGGGGCTGTATAATTGCCTGCAATGTTATATGTACCGCCGTTGGTAAAAGTGCGCGTACCCGTTGTGCCACCAGATATATCCAAGTTATTGTAGGTACCTGCCATTATATTCTGGTTTTGTGTAGTACCATTATATTGTATAGTACCACCCCACGTTTGCCCAGCAGGTATAGGTGCAGTGGTAGACTGTGTTTGGATAGTACCAGTTGTGCTATTTGCGAAACCTACCGCTCCGGTCAGGGCATTTGTACCCATATTTAACGTGCCTGTTACTGTAAGCGTACCACCCATCAAAAGCCTATTACTAATGGCTACAGATGCGCCACCTGCTATGCTGATTGGATACCTAACTGTATCGGTAGAAGAGCAATTTAATGTGCTACTAGCTCCTGTTAAAGTAATAGGTGTGCTGTTGGTGGTCAAAGTACCTATAGTACCACTATGTGAATCTACATAAGCACCCGAAACATTAATAGTACCCGCTTGGAAAGTAAGTGCCGAGTTTGTGCTGGTTAATGTAGTGTTGCCACTAGCAGTTGCAGCTTGAGACAATGTTAATATAGGAGAAAAAACAAAACTATTCCCGTTGTTAGCAGTACTTAGTATAGCGTTTGCACCAACAACCAATGTCCTCGAGAACGTGATGCTTGTTGCTCCAGAACCGCCAGTTGTACCACTTAAGGTGATGTTATTGCCAGAAATACCAGTAATATAGCAACTAGTAGCAGTAGGGCTGCTGCCTCCAGAAACGGCAGAAACATACATACCTACTACTAAGCCTGTATTAGAACTTACCACAATAGTAGGATTTGTGCTTGCTACCCAAGAGGTAACACTAGGCGATTGGTTAGTATAAGTGGCGGTTACCCTTAACGCACTGGAAGTAACATCGGTTCCAGCTAATAATTGCAAGGTTGACCCTATACCAGGAAGCGTAGTGGCGGTTGGCCAATTGGTAATAATAGTATTATCAGTAGGGTTTATATCTGCCGTGGTAGTTTGGCCTACAGTAAAACCAGTAATCGTAGTAGAAGCAGGTATGTTGCTACCAGTAATAGCAACGCCAGCAGTTACGCCAGTTGTACCGTTCGCAATGTTGGTAACCGTAGTAGAGCCACTAGTAGTAGTAGCCGAAACCCCATTCAAATAACCCCTTGAACCCGTTAAGGTAAGGTTGGTATAGGTAATGGCTGGTATTACCTGTGTGCCACTCTGCAAAACACTGCCACCGTTGTTCGGGTTGGTGAATAAAATAGTACCCCCAACTGTTGTAACATTACCTGCGCTAAATGTATTGTTAATGGTTAATGTTTGTGTAGCAGTACCATTACCAATAGTAGGTGCTGTGGTACCCGCAGTTGAAAAAGTGACATTATAAAAAGTAAGTCCAGTAGGAATGGTTTGGCTAGCACCTCCTGTAAATACAACAGTTGTTTTATTGGTAGAAATAGATGAACCAGTAAAAATGAAATTACCATTGATAGTCAATGTACCAGTTCCAACTCCGCTACCTGCATCTAAATTTCTTGTAGCAGTACCCACACCCCCAGAAGCATCTAAATTATTGTAAGTTCCTGGGTTAATTACATAAAACCCAGCAGAAGAATTAAAATACATAGTACCAGTGCTTGACCATGTTCTGCCACTTGGATAAGTACCCTTGGTAGCAATAGTACCAGCCCCAGTATTGGTGAAAGTAGCACCCACAGCAAGTGTGAAAGTATTCATATCAAATGTATTGCCCGAACCAACATTTAATGTTGCACCCGAAACAAAAGTTAAGTTGCCTGTTGCTGTAACAGTATTGCTACTACCGCTAATATCTAAGTTACCTAATGTAATGGCAGGAATATTTTTATTACCTGTCATAGCAATTTTGCCTGTACTTGCAGTAGCAATAGTACCTGTGCCTACAGCTAAGTTACCTGCCAAAGTAGCGGTAAATGTGCTGTAATCGAATATACCTTGTGTAAGGGTAAGGTCTTGATTGATAGTTATAGCAGAAGCAAGGGTAAGGGTATTGCTAGTAGCTGTTTTGTTTACCACAAGATAATCAAAGGTTTCAGGCCCTGTGATAGTAGTGTTTGCGCCAATGAAATTAACTGTCCTGCTATTAGGGGTAAATGTACCGCCACTGTTTGTCCAGTTACCAGAAACGCTTAAATCTGCGCTTGCCGTGCTACTCATGGCAAATGTGCCACCGCTAATTAATATGTTGCCTAGGGCAGACCTTGCCGATGTAGGCATAGTTACCGTGCCAGCAGCAACGGTTACGTTCTGTGGAACGCCTGCACCTAGCGTAGTGCCACTACCCCACTCTGCACCCACGGTGCTAGTTGTATTATAATATAAAGTAGCTGTTGAAGTATAAGTAGGCGCTGAGGATATACTTGCCCCACTGTTGATGGTAAGCCTTCCGTTGATACTTACACCAGACAAGCCAACAGTCCCTGCCACTTGCAAATTATTTACATTGCTAAGGCCTGTGAAGGTAGTATTGCCTGCTAATACAATGGTACCAGTGCCATAAGTAAACGTGCCAGATGTATTGTTGAAGCTACCGCCTGCTGCGATAGTTAATGTACCGCCGGAAGTCATAACTATAGAACCTGTATTAACAACCGCTGTGGTAGTTAAACTGCCCGATGCACCAAAAGTTAAAGATTTACTGGTATTTACTAATACGCTAGATGCTGCATTGCTCACAGTACTGTTTACAGTTACTATATGGTTGATGGTAGCGGCCGTGCTTGCAGGAGGAATAGCACCACCTGTCCAAGTGGCGGAAGTATTCCAGTCGCCATCTTGTGCAGTAATGTAACCAGCAATAGTTAATGTACCACCAGGGGTTGTCTGGGAATTAGTGGTGATAGATACAGCTCCAGTTGTAGCAGAAGTAGGTATTGTTACCGTTACTTGTGATGAATTAACCACAGTTGCAGCTTGTGCAGTACCGCCATTGAAAGATACAGTAGCAGTAGCACCGAAATTACTGCCATTAATGGTTAATGTTTGACCAAAATAACCCGTAGAAGTGGCACTACCACCAATGCTATACCCAGAAATTGCTGGGTTTGCAGTAAAATATCCATATACATAATTGCTAGCATTGCCAGCCGAGATAGTTGGTATAGCTGTAGTGGTGGTAATGGTATTGGTACCAACAGTTGCTGAACTGCCAATGGCAGCATAGGTGCCAGCCAATGTAGTACTAGTACCCACTAAAGTAAATATACCAACCGTACCTGTGCGCGTTAAGGCTATAGTGCCACCTGTAATATTGCCGACAGAAGCAGCTAAAGACCAATATTCTCCATTACTGATACCAGTAAGGCTAGTACCATCAGCACTACCACCTGAACCAGTTGTTGGAAATGCATTTGCTGTTGCTACTGTGGTTCCAGCCGTGCTAGTAGTAGGGCTGGTAATTGCCAATGGATAATAAGCACCACTGCTAGCCCCAATTGGGAATGTAAACGTGTTGCCCGCACTACTGGCAGGCAATGTCCAAGATAAATTGCCCTTAATATAATTGGTATTAGAAAAAGTACCTGAAACAGCAGTATTAACTGGATTGGTAACGCTTAATGCGTTGCTGCCTGTAGTAATGATGCCGCCATTTAGGTTGAGTGTGTTGGTAACTGTTACTGCATTATTTAACGTTAACCCGCCAGAATTACTGTTGGTTAATTTATAAAAACTGGTTGCCCCAGTGATGGTGGCTGCTGAACTACCTGTAAAATTAACCAAATTGGTATTGGGTGTAAATGTTCCGCTATTACTCCAGCTACCTGTTAAGGCCAAATCAGAACCTGCCGTTACTAACGAACCTGAGTTGATGGTTACCGCTTTTACAAATCCAGCAGTGGTAGTCCATTCATTGCTAGTAGTATTGTTACCGCTGGTATTGTATATTAAGTTATAACCACTACCCGCTGCAAAAGCAGCATCAGTAGTAATACCAGTAGTATTTATTTGTACAGTACCTGTTGGCTTTAAACTACCAGCAGAGGTAATGTTGGCTGCTTGTATTAATGTACCAGCAACTGTTCTTGCTTGGGTATTCATATTTAAAGCCGTTAATGCATATACATTGGTAGGCAATGAAGCACTAGGCCAAAATTTATCAGTTGAACTTACAGTATAAGTTGAAGTAGGGTTTAACACCAAAGTAGTTCCTGCAGCAAAAGTTGGAGCTGTTGATAAACTACCAACCAAACTATCCTTTAAAGAACCATTGATGGTAGTAGTACCGTTGGTCAATGCTGCACCTACAGTTAAGGTATCAGCAGCAGCAACCGTTAAGGTATTTACTGTAAATGGACTTAATATTTGGCTAGTCAATACACTGTTTACTGGAGCAGTCGTATTTAAGTTTAATATATTTGATGTAACAGTATTAGTAGCAATTGCACCAGCGTAATTCACATTTAATACACCTGCTACACTGGTTGTTCCACTTGCCAATGTTAAGCTAGAAGCTGTAAAAGATAAATTAGTAGTAGTTAATGCACTTGCATTTGCACTCATTTGTATCACCCCAGCAAACGTTAAAGTTATTGAAGTACCTGTAGCTTGAGTAGCTGTAACAGCCGTAGAAAGTGTTATATAAGTTCCAGTAATCCCAGATACATAAACTGTACCTGCAGGAAAGCCAGTACCACCCGATTGCGTTACAACCATTCCTAAAGCAATACCAGCTGGTACAGCAGCTGGAGAAGTAAAAGTAATCCTATTTGTATTGGTTACATTACTCCATGAAATGCTAGAACTTGCTGAAGCAACTACTTGTGGGGCTACATTTACAACTGTAGCATTTGCAGCTACACTAGCTGTGCCTGTAATTGCCATACCGGGTAAAATTCCCGTAACCGATGAACTTCCAATATTTAGATAAGTGGCAGTAGTTAAAAGTGGAGTAGCACCAGTTATAGTTGTACCTGTACTTTTTGCACCACCAACACTAAGGTTAGTGTAGCTACAAGTTGTAGGTATTGTTTGGTACCCTCCATTAAAAGCAACTGTACCAGTAAAAGTGCCAGTAAAAGCTCCAAATGGTGTAGTACTTGTATTTTCAGTTTGCAATGTTCCTGTGCCAGTATATGACGTATTGTTTGGTAATGATAATGCATTAAGTCCCAAGTCAAAAGTAGCCCCACTATTCACCTTTAAACTATTTGCAATAGTAAAAGAGGTTGTTGCACTTGGAGTGTATGTAGTTGGCTGAAATAGAGTACCCACTCCAGATATTACTAGGTCCCAAGGAATTTTATTGGCTGTTGATTGATTATAGGTGTATTGGGTTGCTCCGCCAGTATTTATAGTAATTGTACCGCCAGAAATATAATTATTACCATTACTTGACCCCCAGATAAAATCACCTGAAATGGTATTACCCGTATTCCTATTTTGAACATTGATATTACCTCCCGTCATGAAAAAGTTATTATTGAAGTTTAACCCAAATGCACAAGGGTAATTGCCATTAACCATGTAAGTACCTCCTGAAGCAATATTAAATGGTGCATTTAATATATTCAAAGTTCCGCCAGTAATCACATTATTACTGCCATTTGCAACCATTCCATATCCGCCATAAATATTTAACGTACCGCTAGTTAGGTTTAACTGGCCGCCACCGCCACTTTGCACTGGCGTAATAAATACTGGATTACTAGATCCCGTACCCCAATTAAATGTACCACTAGCAATTCTTAAGTTAAAACCTAAGTTAATAAGCAATGGAGCGGTGCTAGTAGCAGTTTGCGAAACTCCATTAACAATTGCACTTGTATTATTTAAAAACAACCCAGTTGCGGGTCCTGTACCAAAAGTTACTGTGTTTGAAGTGGTTAATCCATTTGCGGCAACAGTAGTTGCAGTAACATCACTACTTAATGTAACTACATTTCCAGAAATTGCACTGATGTAATAAGCAGCATTTGTAACCGCAGGTATTGCAGCAGCTGTAGCTGTAAGAAACTGACCAATAGCCAATCCTGCTGTTGAAGTAAGAGTAACATTATTTCCACTTACATTTGAAACTGAAATAGTTGCCACAGCAGCAACACTATTAGAACCAATAGTTCCTGCTGCACTACCAAAAGGGGTAATAGTGGATGCACTACTTATTTTTAAAGTACCACCAGTTAAAGTAAGGGTATGTGTTGTAGTTGCAGTATTCATTGTAAAAACTGTCTGTATATCAACCACATTACCAGCAGTGAAACCCATACCCATTGTGATATTATTAAATGCACATGAATTTCCAGTTACTGACGTACTAACATTATTATTAACATTTGCCGTAGCAAAAAATACATTAGTAACAGAACTACCTGTTATCATATTGAAAGTTCCGTTATTTGCTATCACACTTCCACCATTTCCACCATTAAGGTATAGTGTATTGGTTGCTGTAGAACTATTAGTAGACTGTACACAAGAGGAACTTGCAGCAATATTAATAGTACCGAAAAAAACATTATAACCACTAGCACTTGCTGTAGCACCAATACCCAATGTTGAATTGACTGGCGATACACTGGTAGAACCCCCAGAATAAACATTTGAAGCATTGTTTACCCATACATTGCCAATCGTGGCACCACCGGTGGCATCCACAGTTGCGTTGAAGTTGAGATAAATATTAGGAATGGTAAACCATCCGATGGTCATATTAGTTACCCTCGTGCCACTAGCTTTTGTGGAAAGTGTAAGGGTATAGCTTGTTCCAAATGTTAGAGTGGTGCCGGATGAAATACTTGCTTGAGTTTGGTTTACTGTAATAGCAGTGCCACTTGTTATGGTAGCAATGTATGTACCACCAGAAACACCTGTACCAGAAACAGATTGTCCAGGATACAAGCCTACAGTTGAAGTTACACTAATAGATGCACTACTTGTAACTGTTGCAGTAGTAGTAGTACTCGGCGCACTTCCTGCATTTACCGAAAGAATTGTCGTTCCAGTAGAAATACCTGTACCAGACACAATCATTCCTGCTACAATATTCGAGTTTTGTGCGCCAAGTGTTACAATATTTGATGAAATAACCTGATTTGAACTGATACCACCAGCATAGAACGTAAGGGGTGCATTAACAGCAGTAGCACCTATTGAAGTGGATAGGGTAATGGTTGTTGAACTAGAAGAATTTAAGCTAGCGATTGCCTGAATAGTTGTATTGGAACTAATGTTTGTACCTGTTACGTATTGCCCTACAACAAGACCAATACTATTTGGGACTGTGACTGAGTAGCCATTGGCTGCGCCAGTAGAATTACTCGCTTGCGTATAAGTCCAGGAAAAAGTAAGTGTAGTTCCAGAAGTTACTGATGCGGACGGAGCTGTGGAAAGTGTTAGGGAAGTACCTGAAATAGCTGATACCATTGTACCAGCGGTAATATTGGTTCCTGACACAAACTCTCCTTGGAAAATTAATGAGTTAGATCCACTTAAAGGAATAGAAGTTGTTGAAGATGCACTACCAGTAGTCTGGGTTGTACTAACACCAGAGGTGCTTGGTGCCACAGAAGCACTTACCCAAGTGCCGCCACTGTAAGTTTGCCAATTGGCTGCTGTACTAAATACAGAAGCAGCTGTATTCCGATAGTCACCTGATACAGGAGAAGTTTGAGCCTTAGCAGAACTACTAACTAATAAAACCGAACCCAGCAATGCCAATAGCATTAGCATAATCTTTATTGACATAAACTTAAAAACAAAAGAAGGTAGATTCTTTTTCATAAAACAAGAAATATGTAAAGTTGAGGAATAAAAATGTTGTTGTGTTAGCGTGGCAAATTGGCCACTTGCATTAGGCAATACTCGCTGTAGCAACACTGGCATAGCATATCGTTTCATAAAAGGCAATAATTAGAATGTAAAAGTACCTAGCTATTAACGTTGCTACTTATCCAAATGTTGCAAACACTTGTCCTTTTCGCTAATTCACTTGTTTTCGGGTGGTCTAGTGGGTTTCGGCAACGTTTGCAGTGGTGGAAATGCAAAAGTGAAGGTATCTATGTTTGGCTAGTTAATTGGGCGAAAAAGGGGTATCAGGCGTGCAGATAGAAGCGGATTAAATATACGCTCATTTCAAAATTTCGCTTTTTCTTGCTGCCCCGCAAGCATCCTATATGGGGGAATTTTGGGATGCTCATGGGGGCATATTTCCCCCATATAGGATTTTCATTTTGGCCTATATACTTATTCATGCCAATTTTACATTAAAGGAGCAACTAGTGGCATCTTGGCCTTGCCTCCTGCATCGGATGTTAGTTGGCTTAGCAAAATGACAATCCACCATCAAAATCTTATCAGTGTATTATCAATAAATTATCAGTTTCATATAATAAAACGATCATTCCATTATCAATATATAATCATAAAATTCACTTAAATTATCATAAAAAATGAAGCTATAAAAACAAAAAAAAACTGAATATCAATGAGTTACATGCAAAAAAGGAAAATTGAAAAAAAATAAATAACCAAAAAACAAAAAAAAACCACTTCAAACCCGGAGGTTTTTTGGGTTAGCCTAACCTTAGCTCGCTGCCCATAGGGGGTTCATTTTTAACATAAAAAAAACGTTATTATGAACTACATCCGTACTAAAAAAACACCCAAAAATCACTCACTTTTCAGCGGAAATCACTCATAAATCACTCACAAAACACTCAAAAATCACTCACAAAACACTCAAAAAACACTCACATTTCACTCACAAAACACTCATCTTAAAAAACTTAAAAGCACTGCATTTCAATGAGTTATAATGAAATAACATCTAAAAACTAAATTCAGGTTGCCAAAAGCTAGCCAAATCTGCGCTACGATGCTTGTAGCCTCGAAGCCCTTTGGTGTTGCTTGTAGCAACAAAATACTATGTTTCAAATTTTCCCTAGTTGTTAGTGAAACACCAACCGCTAGAAAATATCAACAAAAAAGCACGGCCTAAACAGGCAATAGTTAGTTCATGGCCTACTATCCTTATATCATTGCCAGAAAGCAATAAAACCCCTAAAAAGGGGCTTTATTGGTCGCATTCGGTACATTCTATTAATTCACTTTCAACCGCGTATCCAACTTTATATCTCCAGAAGATTCCCCTACGCCAATAGCATAATCGCCTGGATAAACAACATACTCATTTTTTGTTTCATCGTATTGCCTTAGCGAGGCAACTGCAAACTTGATGGAAACCTTTTCCGTGTTCCCCGCTTTGATGGCTGCTTTTTTAAAGCCAATTAATACTTTTACCGGGCGGAACCCGTGGATATTTTTTGCAGTGGCATAAAGCTGAACCACGCTCCCACCATCTACTGTTGAAACATTCTTCACTTTTACTGTAATGGAAACAGAATCTTTTGCGGTGGCAACAACTTGGGAAAGTTTTGCATTGGTATATGAAAAAGACGAATAGCTAAGCCCATAACCAAAAGGATACAGCGGTTTTCCTGTAAAATACCTATACGTCCTGCCTTTCATGTCATAGTCTTCAAATGCTGGCAAATCTTTTTCCGTCTTGTAAAAAGTAATGGGCAGCCTACCAGTTGGGTTATATGCCCCGGTTAATATATCAGCCAAGGCATTACCACCCTGCTGCCCTGGATACCAGGCTTCAACTATTGCATCAAGGTTTTCGTTCTCCCAGTTTAGTGCCAATGCACTGCCATTGGTAGTTACCAGCACCACTTTTTTCCCGGCAGCTTTCAGGGCTTTCAATGCATCTAACTGCACTTCGGGCAAATCTAGGCTTGTCCTGTCCCCTTTATAAAACCCCTTCATGTCTAGCTTGCTTTCCTCGCCTTCAACCCTTGAAGAAATACCGCCACAAAAAATAACCACATCGGCAGACTTGCACGCTTCTACCAATTTAGCAACGCTATCATCCTTATTCGCTTTACTGGCATATACTAGTTCAGGCTTTTTGATAAAGTTATTTGTGATAATAGTTGCTGATGAACCCTGTTTTGATTGAATGCCTTGTAAAAAAGTAACTGGCAGTGCAGGCGTGCCATTGTAATTGCCATTGAGTACCCCTTTGTCGTTGGCAAAAGGGCCTACCACCGCAACTGTGGCTTGCTTGCCACTTAAACTTAGCGGTAGTATCTTGCTTTTGTTTTGCAGCAATACCATGCTTTCCAAGGCCGTTTGTTTTGCCAATGCGTCATGTTCAGGGGTATTGTTTTCCGAATAAGGTATCTGCTTATATTTCACCAGCACATTATCGTCAAACATACCCAGTTTAAACAAGGCCAACATCAGGCGGTTTACTGAAACATCCAGTTCTTTTTCTGTAATAATACCGTTTTCTACTGCTTTCATCATGCTAGTGTATTCGCCGCCACAGGTAAGGTCGCACCCTGCTTTCACGGCCAAGGCCGATGCTTCTGGCTGCGACTTGGCATAGTGGTGGTGCTGGTAAATATCACCTATTGCCCCGCAATCGGATACTACATACCCCTTAAACCCCCATTTTTTGCGAAGCACTGTATCCAGCAAAAAGTTGCTGGCACAGGCTGGCACGCCGTTTATACGATTGTAAGCCCCCATCACGCTATATACTTTACCTTCTTTTACCAATGCTTCAAAAGCAGGCAGGTAGGTGTCGAACATATCTGCTTTGCTTACCACCGCATCAAAAACATGGCGGTTATATTCGCTGCCGCTATGCACGGCATAATGCTTGGCAGTTGCTATTACTTTAAAATAGGTAGGGTCGTTTCCTTGCAGCCCTTTTACAAAGGCAACACCAGTGCGGGCAGTGAGGAATGGGTCTTCTCCGTAGGTTTCTTGCCCCCTGCCCCAGCGTGGGTCCCGGAATATGTTGATATTTGGCGTCCACATGGTAAGCCCTTGGTAAATTTTACGTTCCCCCTTACGAATATGTTCTTCATGCTTGGCTCTTGCCTCGGTAGAAATGGCATCTGCCACACGGTACACAAGCGCGGGGTTCCAAGTAGCTGCAAAAGCTATTGCCTGTGGAAACACCGTAGCCACCCCATCTCTTGCCACCCCATGCAGGCATTCGTTCCACCAATTATATGCAGGTATGCCCAGCCTATCCACTGGCTTTGCATTGTTTTGCATTAATGCTAATTTTTCTTCAAGCGTCAGTTGGCTCACTAAATCTTTAGCCCTTTCTTCAAATGCAAATGAAGCATCCTGAAAGCGGTACAATTTGCTTTTAGCACTGTCATTCTGTGCATAAATAGGACGATAACTTAAAAACATTACTAGTAATGCCAAACAGGCAACCTTCAAATGTGTCATTATATATGTATTTGCATTTAATTGGGTTGAAATTAAGGTATTATAACATCTTACTCCACTACTACTTTCATCCTTTTTATGTTGCTGCCCTTATTTGTTACCTGTACCTCATAAGCCCCTGATGCTACTTTGCTGTTGCCAAAATCAATAGCTTGGGTAGCTTCACCTCCTGCATATTGTATTGTTTTAGACAGCACAGCTTGGCCAAGCAGGTTGTAAACGACTATATTATACGTGCCTGCCGGCATATTTTTAAAGTGCAGGTTAAAGGCATTAGCCACAATCAAGGTAGGGTACAAGCTAAGTTGAGGGTTGCTGCCCGAGAATTGAACCTGAATTGTATTGCTGTAGCTAGCACTGCCAT
The DNA here is from genome assembly GCF_046546515.1 of Parasediminibacterium schistidii. Taxonomy (NCBI): domain Bacteria; kingdom Pseudomonadati; phylum Bacteroidota; class Chitinophagia; order Chitinophagales; family Chitinophagaceae; genus Parasediminibacterium; species Parasediminibacterium schistidii. Next base: position 172,133 of record NZ_JBKHKJ010000003.1, read on the forward strand.
CTAGTCCCAATGCTTTTACCCTATAATAGTTTGCACCTTCATCTGGGCTTGGGTCAATGGCTGTATAAGATTGTTGATGGGCAGCTTTTACAGTGGCAATCCCCTTATTGACAAACCCATCAATACTTTTTTCCACTACATAGCTACTAATGTTGGCCTCATTGGCAACACCCCAATTTAGCACTGTTTTGCCATTTACTATATTGCCATCCAGCCCTGTAAAAGTTACTGGCAATGTGCCTGCTTGCCCTATTACGAGCACAAAACGCCCTTTGCCCCTGCTGTTCGTGTCGCTTGTAATGGCAAAATCATACAAAGGGCTGATCGTAATGTTTTGCCGTGTGCCTAGCAAATTATCCAGCAGCACAATATCGGTAGTGCTATCAAAACCAACCAAGCCCGTGAAACGGAAGCGGAAACTACCTGGCACAGTGCTTGCCACAGATAACCGCACCGTGTCTTTCTTCAACCCTAATGGGCGGGTCGCTATCGCCAGCAGGTAGCCACTGTCTTTCTGTATGCACAAGGTTTGTGTGCCACTGTCAAAAGACGTGGCATCCCATGTTGGGTTGTATCCTTTGGTGCCTTGGCTGTGGTAGCGCACCGCAACCTCGTCAAGCAGCGTGTCATTTGTAGTGTACATGCCCATCCTGATTAATTGCTCGTTGCTTGTGCCAAAATAGCTAAAGTTGGGTATTGTGGAGTCTATTTTGTGCGTTTCCCTGAACGTGACGGATGTTCCTGTTTTATTCGCTTCCACAAAAAATGCCTGCCCTATGGCAATGAAATCACCTTTTGTATCGTTGTACCCCGTTGCCGCATTGGTAACCAATCCGTTTGAATAGGTAGTATAATTGCCATTGCCATAGTGGCTGTATGTCCACATTTTGTTGTTAATTGCTGGGTTAGCAGCTTGGAAAGCTGTAAACCGCATCTGGCAAGGATACGGGTTTGCCAATAATGAATAAAGGTAATTTGAAGTATCGTTCAAAGCTACTGTTACTGGCCCTTGTGCAAGCAGACCTGTTGCACTTAGCACAACGCTTGTTGGTGCTGCAGGGGTAAGGCTGTTTAGCTGGTCGGCACAGCTGCCCGTGTTCCTGTCGCCCCTTATGTTCATCGAGTACCCCGTGCCTGGCGTGAGCAGCGTGGCATTGGTGTTGGGCACAGAAATCCACCTGCTGCCATTTACTGCCACAGCTTGGCAAGTGTACATGCTTGGCTTGTTGCTTTGCGTTTTGTCAAAACCATTGCTGTTGAACTTGCTACCGCCAGTGCCGCAGACTGTGCCACCCGTGCCAGTACCTGTGATATAGATTTGCTGCTGCCATGCGCTATCTACACGTTGTGTTACAGTACTGCCTATATAGCTTGATTTGCGTGCTGTTTTAGAGGGTATATACAATTGTTGGGTAACTTTTCCAGTAATATACCCCCCATTGATACCACCTTGCGATACCCTTGCCGTGCCTGTTGTGGCATTGGATACAAGCGTTAGGTTGCCACCGGATGCCAAAATACCTGCGGTTGGCTTCACAATGTTAATTACGTTCAGCCCATTGCCCAAGGCAACCGTGCCGCTGCTATTCACCACCAAGGTATCCAATACATTGGTGGTTCCGGGCGTGGTTTGGTCAAAATTCAATGTGCCAGTACCCAGCATGGTTATGCCCGAGGAGGCTGACCCAGTTATGGTGCCTGTACCTGACAAGACACCATTCACAGTAAGGTTGTACCCATTCAAATTCAGCCCTGAAGACAGGGTAAGGTTATTAACTGATAAATTAGTAGTTAGCTTAGGGACATTTGTTGCAATGATTACATTGGTAGACGAAGTAGGCAAGCCACCGCACCAATTGCCTACGCTATTGGCATCCCCACCATTGGCACCTACATAACTACCAGGCGTGCAATTATTAACTACTGAATTCACATTACCCAAAACGCTTAAATAAGTAGTATTAGCAGCAAATGCAAGCCCCGATTTTGTGAGGCTATAAGCATTGCCTCCAAGGGAGGCTGGCGTGCCAATAGTGCTAGTAGCATAAGAAGTATTATAAATACCTACCTCGCAACTATTGCCAACTGCAAAAGATGTTGCTTGGTCTGCCGTGTTGAACTGGTAAAGCAAGGTAGTAGAACTGGTAGCAGTTGCCGCAGCAACAGACCATTGCAAGTTTACAATCTTAGAATAATCCGAAACGGCATTGGTTATAGTGGGGCTAACACCAACCGTCATATCCGAGGCAATGTTATTTGTAATGTTGATAGGTGAGTAGGATGTACTAGTGCCTAAAGGAAATGCAGTAGCCGTGGAAACCGCTTTGCGCACAAGCCTTCCCGTGCCATTGGTAACGATGTAGCTGGAAGATGAGGCAGAAGCAATTGCACTGCCACTATTAATAGTTAAATTATTATTGCCAAGTGCTATATTGCCACTTGTAAGTGTAAGTGTCCCCATAATGGTGGCAGCACTATTTAATGTAGCCCCAGCGGCATTGTTAATCGTTAGACTATTTAAAGTTGTTGCCCCAATCGACTGGCTGGCTGTGCCATTCAGGTTGATGGTATTATTGGTAACAATATAATTGCCAGTAGAAAAGCTTGCGGAAGCAATATAATTGCCCGCAATATTGATAGTGCTACCATTTACCAACGTAACACTGTTTGTACCCCTGCTGCCACCAATAGACAAATGGTAGTAGCTATTGGCAGGTATGTTTTGCGCCCCTGTGCCATTAAAGTTTACCGTGTTGCCTGTTGCTGTGTCGGCCATGCTTGCAATAGTATAGGTACCACCCAAGTTCAAGGTGCTGTTTGACCCTTGGGTTAAGCTTCCTGTGCCAGACAATGCAGTTGAAACTGTAAGTGTGCCATTATTGGTAACCACAGTAGGGCTGGTTACCGTTACATTAGGGATAGATAGCGTTCCTGCTATTGCTTGGCTATTGGTATTAAACGTATAAGTACCAGTGCCTGCCGTGAATGTGCCGCTGTTGCTGATGCCACCTTGGAAAGTAACATTTGCATTGTTGCCTGTGTTACTCCAAACACCATCGGAATTGATGTTTACTCCCCCTACAAATTTGTAGGTTCCAGAAGTAGTTGGTAAGGTAAACGTTGCTGTTGTGGTGCTTGATCCAGAACCGATATTTGCCGTGCTAGAATCTGTAAAGTTTTGGCTGTTCACATTGAAACTGCCCGCACTTAGTGTGAAAGATTTTACGTATGTAATTGGTTTCAAAAGCGAAACATTAGCATTATTGATAACCAAAGCATTTAGATAGGCATTGCCGCCTCCATTGTCAATATTTATATTTAACGACCCCGTTCCATTACCATTGATTGTGAGAGAGGATGTATTTGTGCCACCAGCTCTAATATATACTGAGCCAGTACAAGTTTGCCCAGCCGTACCTAAAGTGATATTCCTGGTGGAAACTGCTGAGTTATTTGAATTGATATAATTGGTTGTCCCCAAATTGGTTAATGTAACAGGATCGCCACCATTTATAGCCGTAATAGCAATATCGCTTCCCAAATTAATGGTAGTGGTGGAAGTATTGTTTACCCCAATGGTTACATAATCCAGCGACAAAGGATTACCTGTAGCAGGCCCTGTAAGCGACTGCGAACCAGAAGCCGCATTGAAATACACCATCCTGCCATTGCAAACAAGACCACCAGGGGCACTGTTATAGGCACTTGAAGCTACTTGAGTGGCACTAATGCCATTACCCCCAGTTACTTTTAAGTCTCCACCGCTTGCTGTACTTAACACTAAGCCGTTGCCTGTTGTGGCAGCACTAATGGTTAAAGCACCAGTTATTTGGCGATAGGCAGTAGCAGATCCGAAACTAACTACCGTGTTTGAGGCTGATGTGCCAATGGTTACATTCACAGGTACACCCGCGCCACTTGCAGCACCGCTTACCCATTCTACTCCGGGATTGGTAACAGCACCTGTATTATATGCAATGGTAGAGCTGCTGCCGTAATTGGGGCTATTACCAGCAATAGATGCCCCACTATTTAAACTAAGCGTACCATTGATGGTTGGGGCAGTATTAAAAGTTAAAGTATTGCCTGTGATAATGCTATTAAAGCTAATTGCTGTTGTTCCATTGATGGTGGCAGCACCATTAAACGTGGTGGTATTGGAAGTAAACGTAAAACTGCCATTATTGGTAATAGTTGCACCTGCATTAAAGGTTACCCCTGCGTTTGCGTTGGAAAGGGATGCGCCATTGCTTACCGTTAAATTGTTGATGCCCGATACTGTACTACCAATAGATACAGCATTGTTTATAGTAGCCGTAAAATTAGAAGAGGGTGTACTTGCACCTAGCCATGTAGTGCCTGTGCCAAAAGAACCATCATACCGGGTGGCGTAGCCATTTATAAAAGTTGCTAGGCTAGTGTTGGTAGTAGTGCCACCAGAGTTACTTACGGTAATTGTATTGTTACTTGCAGATGTGTTTACCAATATCTTCAAAGAAATAGGTACACCAGAAGTACTTAAAACAGTAGCTGATTGCCCACCCACAGTAACTACGCTGCCTGTTTCGAAACCTGTGCCTGTGATGGTAATGGTGTCACGTGCATAAAAGCTATTGGCAGCAGTCAATGGCACACAAGAACTCACGCCGGTAATAGCAGGTGCTGCAATGGTGGCAACAGCCGCTACTAGGTAAGTATTGGTATTGGCTGACAAAGCTAAACCAGTGGTAGTAATGCTGGTATTGTTATACGCCCCACCTTTGAAGCTATAAGTGGCTGCTGGCGTGGTGCTACTACTGCCTTGGGCTATCACTTTATTGCTGCCTAAACTGATGGGGGTAATAGCAATGCCGATGGTGTTTGCAACGCTGGAACTTACACGCCAATATTCGTTATTGCTTATAGAGTTAACGGTTGTACCATCTGCCGTTCCACCCGTGCTGCCATTGAATGCGGCAATAGTGATATTGCCTGCAGCACTAGTAGCCGTGATGGTATCGGGCAAGTAATAATCGGTAGAAGAGGCATAAATACCTACAGGGAATGGATAGCTTGTGCTACCTGCCGCAACTGTTCTTACCAATGGGCCATCTATATATGCAATGGCACTGCCACCACTGAGGGTTGCGGAATTGGTAAGTGTGAACGTATTGGTAGCCGTAGTTGTTACTCTTCCTTTTGTTAGGGAGAAAACGCCAGAAACGGAAACAGCACCACTGATGTTTAAGGCATTGGTGGTATTTGTTTTATTGATTTGAAGATTGGTAAAACTGGTTGCGGAATTAATCGCTTGGCTGTTCACTCCAGAAAATACTACTGTTGAACCTGTTGTGGTTAATGTGCCAGACGTATTAGGCAAATAATTGCTGGTAATGGTTACCGTGCCACCATTGGGCAGTATCCTTCCGCCTGTTGTGCCGCCGGATATATCCAAATTATTGTAGGTAGTAGCCACAATATTTTGCGTGCCAGTGGTGCTATTGTATTTTACAGTACCGCCATAACTAATACCGCTTGGTATAGGTGTTGTACCCGTATTTTGAGTGCGGATGGTGCCATTGTTGGTGATAGAAATACCTGAACCAGCTAATTGTCCATTACCTATGTCTAAGATTGCTCCAGCGTTAATGGTTAATGCCCCATTGATGGCAAGGTCGGTACTTGATGTAACAACACCTGCGGTATTAGCTATTGTTATATTATTGTAAGGATAAGCCGCATTGCCATCGATGGCTTCTGCAGCAGCACCACTCAAATTGATGGTATTGCCCGTAAATGAGAGGCTACCACTAGTAAAAGACAAGCCCGCTAATGATAAATTGCCCGTTATGTTTAAAGTACTGGGTATAGAAATATTGCCAGCCCTAGCACCAGTAAGTGTTAACCCATTATAGCCAAAGGATGGGACTGTTTGTGCAGCAACGCCGTTGAAAACAATAGTGCCCAAGCCGCCAGCATCTGTAATGGAGCTAGGTGTAAATACGTTGCTTACATAAACTGGTGCATTTACAAATGCCGTTGCAAAGCCACCTGTCAAGTCTAGGTTGTAGAACTGCATGGCAGGCACTGTTTGTTGGTTGCCTTTAAAAACAACGGTGGTTTGGTTGGGCGTGACTGTTCCAGTAGTTGCCACCAACGACCCTGTTAAATTAATAATGCCTGTAGGATAGCTGCTTCCTCCCAATACCCTTGGCCCATTGTTGCCACCAGACATATCAAGGCTTACATATGTGCCTGGGGCAACGGTTTGGGTGCTGCTGCTATAATAAACAACATTGCCAGCCCAAGTGGCATTAGGGGGCAAGGCACCTGTGGTAGTATTATTGGCAGTACGTAAAGTGCCATTGCCACTTACTATTTTTAGTGTGCCGCCAAGTAGATTAGTACCCAAGTCAAGGGTTGACTTAGTAGCCAATTTCAAAGTATCTATAACAGATACATTACCAGTAGCAGTGATGGTACCAAATGAGCTTGTGTTTACATTCAGGTTTTGATAAGTGCCAGCGGGTATGTATTGCGGTCCGCTCGCTGAATTAAGCTGCACCTGCCCAGCCCATGTTACCCCACTTGGTATGCACGGGTTGGTGGTGCTTTGGGTTTGTAAAATACCAGTTCCTGTAGCAGTTGTTACAGTTCCCGAAAGGTTATAACTTCCCATGTTCAACGTGTTGGCTGTAGCAATGTTCAGTACGCCATTCACTACCAAATTGGCAGCAGCAGTGGAAGTGCTACCAGCCGTACTTGCATTCACCGATAGCCTTTTATAAGTACCCCCCACTATCGTTTGGCCACCAGTAGATTTATTGTATTCTATGTTCACATTCCATGTTTGCGCAGCAGGGAATGGTGAAGTGGAGTTGCTGCTGGTTTTGATTATGCCAAGCCCCACAATGCTTCCTTGCAGGGTCATATCACCAGCCAATTGCAGCACAGAATCAACCCTCAAGGTTGCCCCTGTTTGTATAGATATTTTATTTGCATAAGCAATGGCATTGGTAATGGCGGGCATATTGGTAATGCCAGTGGAAGGGATTACCACATTGTCTGTTGCAGCAGGAATTACGCCAGTTGCCCAGTTGCCCGATTTGTTCCAGATTGTATCAATAGCCCCCGTCCAGCTAATGCCTGTATCGCCAGAATTAAGCCCAATATTTGTCCTGCCTGCACTATCCAAGCTAAAGGAAATGGTATTGGTTACGCCTGCATTGGTAATATAAACTTTGCTTTTATCAGCGCTCCAAGTAGTTACAGGAAGTGCATCACCATATTGAAAAGGGAATAGTAATACTTTAAATTGGGGGTCAACCGCATTTGCCTCTATTTTAAACCTTCTTAACCCAGTGGAGGTATATGTAGTAGAATCAATTCCGCCAGCAAGGGTGCTGCTGATGGCACCAGTGGCATTTAATACCCTTATCAATAACCGTCTATTGCCTGTGGCACTCGGCTCTTTTAAAACTACGTCAAACTTATAGTTGTTGTTGCTAAGGTTGGCATATGTGGTATCCACGCTTAAATCAGGCGCAATAGGCGTAATCCATTTATAATTGCTGGAAGCATTGTCTTTCTGTGCATCATCTGCCACTATTACATAAGGGTTCGTGGCCTGTATCATGGCAACTGTCCTGAATACCTTTTTCAGTATCCCATTAAAGTAAGGCCGCTCCACCGCTCGCACATAATAGTATGGCGGCGTGAAATTGTCTGTGAATGTCAACCGGTTATACAGTGCTATGTTGTCAAAAGAATAGAAAGGGCTATATCGATATTTATTGTATCCATCGTTAATTTTATTAACTGATGGCGGGCTTAATAGTGGGTTGTCATACAGCAAGCCCCCAAAACCCGAATTGTTCCATTGATAACTATAAGCGTGGGTAGCATCCCCAGCAATGGTCATGATGCTGTCTGTTTTTTTATAGAATACCATCCTGCCTGGTGCAACACCCGAAGACCATGAAGTGCCTGTATCTGGCGAAACGCCCAAATCGTTCACCAACACTGCACTGGACACCTGTGTAGTGGATACTAAATCAAATGTAGATTGCCCACTAGCAATGGTGGTAACCCTAGGGAACCAAATCCGTCCCAATGCACTATACAACACTTCATTTTTATTAGCATAAGTATGCCCTCCCCCATCTTGCCTACACGCAAAAAACACCATGGACGATGTAGAATCAAACCCACTACGCATCACGGCTTGCCCACCTAATGAATCGAAATAGAATTTATTGTTGCTTAGTGCTGCTTGTGCATAGCTGGTTACAGGGGCAGCGAAATAGTTGGAGGCAAATAGCAATCCTGGCACATGTGTATTGAAACCTGCCCCATAATTATCGCCACAGGTTGTATTATTATAAGCATAATAATTATTAGTTATGCCTGTCTGATTGGCATACTGACGCTGCATGGCATTTTTCCATATAAAATCCACCGAACTATCCGCTGGGAAAGCCCATTTCAAACCACCTAAATCCATGAACGTATGTTTCCACCCGCCTGTAGATGGGCTGTTGGTACCCGTGCCGCCCAATATATCTGTACCTATCAATGAATAGCCGAATGGCTGAACTACCGCAGGTAAATATTTCTGTGCATAAGCTCGAATATTGGGATGACCAAGCAAACTAAATCCTCTTTTTGCCATGGCAACCAATAAAAACTCGTTAAGGCGATTTTTCCCAATGCCTTCATACATATCCCCTGTTGGATAAATACCATAAGTCAAAAAATTCCATACCGTTTTTACCCAGCCTCTCAACAGTCCAGAGTCTTTGGCTGCATAGCCAGGCTCGCCTTCTACTGCTATATTGCAAATAATTTCACCTCCGAATGTAGCCCAGTTGGTGGTGGTGGTATAGGATGGTGCCCAAGCACCGTGTTCTTTGCTGCTATCAGGCAATGTTTTTAAAATGGCCATGCGCACAGTGTCTTGCTGCACTTTAGTCATTTGATCGTATAAAAAGTCATAAGCCATGGCATTGTGCAAGCCACCAAAATTGCTCATGTTCAAGGCCGGGACAATGGTAGTGTCTGCAATTACCTTTCTTGCCCAAACAGTTAAAGCAGTTGCCAGTTTTTTGGCACGGGTAGCATAAGATGTATTGGTAACTGTGTCTGTTTGGTTCCTGTATATCCAACATTCCATGGCTTCGTGCGAGAAGTTATAAGCCATTTTTGCATAATTGCCGCCCCATAAATTAGCATAATTGTTTGTAACCCCAATATCGCCCAAATACAAGGAGTCATAAAGTGTCTTTGTATCTATTGCCCCCACATTGGTAAAGTACTGGTTGCCCAAAGTATCCTTATTATAATAAGCAGTTTTACTATACCCTGAAAAACCTAATTGGACCAATGTTGTGTAGGCGTGTATAAAACGTGATGCGGCAATACCAGCAGGGGTATTTTTTAACCGATACCTGATTTCTGTGGAATCTGAAGGGCTGCAATAGATGCGGGGATGCTGCCCTACTGCTGGCACATGCTTGATATACCGCAAGCCTGTCATGTCTTGGTTAGAAGGCAAAATAGTTGCAGGGCCTATACCATAAGGGGCATAAGCGGTATTAGGGTCAAGGTAGGTCATGTTGAATGTATAACCACCCTGTGCAGAATCGGATAACAACACCGTTTGCGTTGCTGACCAGCCCGACTCTGTTGACACGCCTTTCACAGTGTCCATAAACTTATACCGATAGCTATAAGTATTGCCATTGGTGAGGGCAGTGTCAGTGAAATTGGTAGCCTTTTGGTAGCCACTAGAATGCCCACCACCAGCAACATTGTCAAAATAAAACTTTAAGGGAAGCCCGGCCAACGGGGCCGATGCTGCCATGAATATTTTTCCAGATTCGCTGTATTGTGGAAATATTAGCCATTGTGGGGTATTGTTATTGGGCACGCCAATAATAGAATCAGACAAATTACTTTCCTTGCCAGGGGCATACACTGCGCTTATCTTATATTTATAGCTATTGCCATTGGTAAGGTTATAGTGGGGGTAATAAGTGGGTGTGCCAACGGTACTATCAATGGCTGTTAATGCCCCGCCATTGACAGAAGCGTAAATCTTATAATAAGCAACGGGATAAGTGATTGAGGAGGAATCTATTTGAACATAGTTGAAAGTGTTGCCAGCATAAACGGAAGGGATAGTAGGTGAAGGGCTTATGGAAATGGTTGCTGGAATAAAAGTGGCCAAATTAGGTATTGCTGCAACACTAGTGTTTCTAGGGGCATAAACAATAGTATAAAACCCGTTTTTCAGGTTAAGCCCATCCAACAAGAAAGACAATTGCTTACTTCCAGCTATTTGTTGATAGGAAGTTACTTGTACTATATAGTTGCTATCGCTATTAAAATAGCCATTGGTGGGGTTATAAAGCAAATAGTAGCTATTGTTGGCAGTGTCTAATGCTCCTGCTTGGCCATAGGTGGTGAAATCGAAAAACACATTCAGTAACCCACCATAATTTGAAAGGTCGGTTTTGCTCACATACCAAGCACGGTTCCAACGGGTAATGCCAGTTGCCATGCTTACATTGCCAGTCAACGCATTATCCGCTGCCATTATGTAGCTGCCCTGTTTGCGTAAAAAGCCAGACACACCATTGATATTTTGCAAGCCAAGCCCATTGTTGGATCCTGTTGCATTGGTCGTATCTCCGGCGGCTTCAATGCCTATGCCTACAAGGTTATTGTTGAATGCAGGGTTGGGTGGATAGTACAATTGCCCATACGAATTGATGAGCGTATCCAACATGCCCCACTTGGTAGCCAAATACAAATCGATGATGCGCTTGCCTGATGTTTTGGTATCGTAGCCAGCCAATACTGTTTCGCTGATGCCCCAATGAACGGAATTGGTAAATTGGTATCTGTTCCCAATAGTTGTTGTTAAAGTTGAAGGTGGTGTAACTGCCCCGTTTGAAGAAAGGGTACCTCCACCATTATAGTAATAATTGCTAAAGGCAAGGCTACTAGTAGTAGGCAAATTGCCTGGAGTGTAGTTGCCGGGCAGGCACCATTGCCCCCTAAGGTCATTGTAGCTTGTATAATAATAACCTGTATTGTTCCTTATAGCCGAAACCACAAATTTGTTATTCCCTGTACCAGAAAGATATTTAATGCCAATTTGTGGCACACCCTGTGTGGCCACATTATTAGTGCTATAGGTACATACTCTAAAATCAGTCAAAGAAGTAGAAATGTCTGGATATACATAAACTACTTGCGCCAGATTATAGCCGTTTTGTGGTGCACCTAAGGCATTGGCAGCAATGTCAAGATTTTTTGTACCGTTGAATTCCACAAGGGTTTTGCCATTTTGAGTAGTGTAATGCGGTCTGTTTGCTGAAGTACCTTGTGTGGCCGATAAATTATTTGCCTTGTCTTTCCAAGTAGTTACGTTGCCAGCAAAGCCTGCACTATCCCTTGTTAAAGTTGATGAGTCTGCAGCATCTAGCCAAATATTTATCTTGCTTTTCGCAAAGCCCCCTGGGTAATACTGGGCATAGCTTATTGTCGAAACAAGCAGACAAACGGCAAGGGCAAAGGATTGGGTATATTTAATTTTCATACGGCTATGTAACAATTAAAGCTATGATAACAATCGGGCAACGTATCATAAGGCATATCCCTGTAATACAAAATACAAAGAAATAACTTTAAATACAGATTCACATTGCTGCATGTTGCAAACAATGGTTTGTGTGAGCCATGATTGTGTGTCGCAGGGATTGGGCTTACTTCCTGCCCTTTTTAAAACGGCAAAGGTATTTTTTGATAAAGCTATCGACCCATCATCGCACTATACCCCAAAACCAATTCCTGTAACCTCCAAAGTGGTGCTTACAGGGATTTGTTTTATACTACGCAAACAAAAACAATCTTTTATTTGCTTAAACACGTTATACTACTTAGAGTTTTGTGGCGAAAAAGACATGTTATCATTTTACAATATTTTACCGCCGGCCATTTGTTAGATAAAACAATCCGCCAAAAGTTGGCACAAACAATATGCCCACCAATCCTACAACCACAAGTTTTGTTTTGGTTCCTTGGTTATCGTTTATTAAAAGCTTCACCAGCCCAGCCATTAACATTACAAAACTTACAATTGCGAAAATAGACCAATATAGCATTCCAGGATTGGGGAGCAATAGTTTCATTTTGTATAAATTTTTACTATAATAACGTTTTATTGATAGCTCAAATGTATCAGAAAACTAGAACTTGAGCCATTTTACTGTGAAGATAATATTTAAAAAAAAGGTTATTAAAAATATTGCTACTATTCATCCTATATTAAATATCGCCCTTTTGGAGGAAAGTCAGTTAACAAAATTATTAAACACATTTACCAGGATTTATGTGGCTACCATATTGTTTCATTAATTCGGTGCATTTCAAAATTTCTTTTTTTGTTGTTTTATTTTTGGCAGAAACAGGAAATATTTAATTCAATGTCTTCATATTTGGAACTCGACAAGTATCCTATATTGGGGAATATTTCGCCCATATAGGATTTTTATTTTGGGCTATATAGGGTACATAAAAGTTTTCGCTTTGTCCTGTTAGCCCCAAATCTATAAAAACCTTATCTTTATGCTAGAAATGCACTTGATATAAATTAATTTCTAAACTAGTGTCTTGGCATCCCAACCGTAGCTCTTTTTTTACTAATATTAAGATAGTTCTAGTTGCAAAATTTGGTCTTGTATGTATGGCTGTAAAATACGCACAAATCAGGCACAAAATGAGCATAAAATACGCATAAACCAAGCACAAAATAAGCATAAAATAAGCACAAAATAAGCATAAATCACGCACAAAAATTTGGTGTTATTGTTGATAATCAATGACTTACAAGCGAGGAAACAATTTTTCAAAAAAAGAAACAGAGTGAAAACCCCATAAAAATGGCAAAACTGAAACTATTTTAATAAAAGCAAGATAAAAAATATATTATAAAAAATATACAAATATTGTCTCCTTGCCCTGTTCCTGTTACCTTTTCCTTTGGGTAACTAGTCCCGGTCTTTCGGGAGGGATAAGGTTGGCTAGGTTGATTTTTTAATAAAAAAGCGAAAAACTTTTATGCACCCGCTTCAAATGATAGACATTTTACGGCAACATATCATTGGCAGGCTTGGTACCGATATAGACAATTTAGACGCAGTTCTACATTGCTTCAAGCCTTTGAAAGTAGACAGGAATAAATTTTTAGTGCGGGAGGGGGAAGTTTGCAAGTACGTTTACTTTATAGCCAAAGGCTGCCTTCAAGTTTTTGTTTATGACCATGACATGAACGAAACAACTAGGGATATAGTAACAGAAGGCACTTGGTGTTCAGAGTTAATCAGCTTTGGCAGCGGCAAGCCCGCTACCGAAAACATCAAGACTATTGAACCCTGCGATTTGCTGGCAATAGACAGGCAAGGATTTCAAAAAATGATGGAGACCGTACCACAGTTCGATAAAGTGTACAAACAAATCCTTGAAACATCGTATGCAAACTCTGTTTATCGCATCAATACGTTTGTGGCGCTCTCTGCATTGGACAGAATAAAGTGGCTAATGGAATTTAGGCCCAAGCTAATGACAAGAGTGTCCAGCAAACTCATTGCATCGTATTTAGGCATCAACAAAGATGTTTTTAGCCGACTAAAGGCCAAGTTGTAAATAATTTAACCACAAGGCTTACAAAGTATTAAAACAAAGCACACTAAATAAAATAGGCCAATGTTTAAACGGATAGTACACAATGCTATCTGAAAACCCTGCTATTACATTGGAAATTGTACCTACTCTTTTTGCCTTTTATATACCTAATCACGTGCACCTTTTTGCTTCCTATTCCTTGTTAGCCTTGTGGTAAAAAACATAGACTTTTGTCATCATTCAACAAAATTATTCGCTTCATTTTTGTTCCATCATTCAAACTTTAAAAATACAAAAATGAAAGAGTACTTATTGTTATTCAGGAATGCCAGTGCCGAAAACGGTTATTTAGCCACTTCCCAAGACATGGCGGAAGACATGCCCAAGTGGCAATCATGGATTGGCAAAATTGCCATGCAGGGCAAATTGGTCTATACTGCACCCATTGAATATACCGCTTCCTTAGTAAGCAACGATGGCTTAGTAGAAGGCCCCCACAAACAAGCAAATAGCGTTTTGGTTTCTGGGTTTTTAATCTGCAAAGCTGATAGCTTGGAAGAAGTGCAAGCCTGGAGCAAGGCTTGCCCCATCCTAAAATACCCAAATAGCTCAGTAGAAATTAGGCCATTAATACCATTCCCAACCAACTAAAATTTCAAACTATGGATAAAATATTAAATCTAGGGAGATATATTTTCCCATTATCTTTTTTGTTGTATGTGGGCTTGCACCTTGGCAAGCCAGATGTTGGTGCAGCCTTTGTGCCAGACTATATCCCCTTCCCTTACTTTTGGAATTATTTTACCCTCGTTTGCATTTTGCTTTTCATAGTAAGTGCAGTGATAGGCAAGTTCGATAAATTAGCCTATTGCTTAATGGCAGTTTATGTAATTTTAATGGCCTTATTGGTTCACTTGCCTAGGTCAATGGGGCATGAATTAGATGCTACTGCCATGGCTGGAAGCATCGACAGGGAAAAAGAATTGGAGATGGTAAACTTTTTTAGGAACATTATGGTAACAGGTGCTTTACTGGCATTTGCAAAGTTTGTTGCAAAGGACAAGCGGGTTATTGGATAAAAAACTAAAAGTAGCTGGGATTTTTTTGTCCCAGCTATTTAACTTTAACTTTACTATATTAAACTACCGATTCTATAGAATGGTAAGTCTTAGAATACCAATAACCAAAAACTATGCGTTTTCCTTTTTACCCACTTTAGCCTATTTGCCTAAATACATATATTGCTAATATTCATCAGGCATCAGAATATTTTTCTTTTTGCTCGTCAATGGCATTGTTTAAAAAACTGGTTGGTGATTTGCCATATTGCTTTTTGAATGACTTGGTAAACGAGGATGGGCTTTTAAACCCTACCTCATACGAAATTTGCGATACGCTTAGCTTGCGTTCCAGCAACATCTCCATTGCTTTCCTCAACCTAAAATGATATATAAACTCAATAGGCGTTTGCCCTGTTACCGCTTTTAGCTTCCTGAACAAATTGCTCCGGCTCATGGCCACCATGCTTCCAAGTTCCTCTACGCTAAACTCCTCATTATCTAGGTTTTTGGTAACTGCATCCATCACATTCTGCAAAAACTCTTCGTCCAATGGGTTTTTGGCAATATCCTTAGGTATAATAACACCATTGTCTGCATTTACAAATTTTTCAATAATTCTTTTCTGCCCCTCTATAAAATTGGTCACTTTGGCTTTTAAAATATCTGGGTTAAAAGGCTTGGAAATATAATCGTCTGCCCCAATCTGCAAGCCTGCCAATGTATTTTCCACGGTGGCTTTTGCTGTCAATAGTATTAAAGGTATATGGCTAGTGTTGATGTTGGTTTTCAGTTCCTTACACAATTGTATGCCATCCATTTCTGGCATCATCACATCGCTCAAAATCAAATCTGGCTCATGGTTTTTTAGGTATTCCAATGCTTCCAGCCCGTTTATTGCCCTATCCACATTGTATTTATTTTGAAATACCATTTCAAGGTAATCCAATACTTCAATATTGTCATCCACCAGCAGCAGGCTATCTTTTGCTTTTTGTGTTTTGAAATGGCTAACACCTTCCAGTATATTGTCGTCAATCAAATCATCCACGTTGTAATCCAATGTGATTTGCTTTTCCACCAGCTTGTTAATGTTCGATTGTACAACCAAAGGTGTAATTTCTAAAGGCAGGTAAAATGAAAAGCTGGTTTTTACCCCAGGCTCGCTTTTGGCAGTTATCAAGCCATTGTGGAGCTCCACTAGGTTTTTGGTCAACGAGAGCCCAACACCCGTTCCTTTCAAGGCATTGTCGCTTTGGAAATAGCGTTCAAACAAATGGCTAAAATCATTATCGGATATTCCCTTGCCATTGTCCTCAATGGAAATACTGAGCCAGTTTGCGAATTTTAACTTTGGCACAGATGGCAGTGCATTAATACCTGCTTGCAGTATGTTAATATTGATAGTCCCTTTTTGCGGCACATATTTAAACGCATTGAACAATAGGTTATTCAAAACCATTTCCATTTTGCCTGGGTCAATGTTCATTGGGTATAGTTCCCTATCTGTTGTAAGGGTAAAATTGATTTCTTTTTTCTCTGCCAAGTGCAGGAAATTTTGATATACCTCTTTTACAAAAGCCACCATTTCCAATGGCTGTGGCTTCAATTGCAGTTTGCCTTCATCCAATTTTTGGAAAGTCATTAGCTCGTCAATCAAATACAAAAGTTTTTTACTGTTCCGGTGGATAAGTTGTGTTTTGTGCTTGGCATCTGCTGGTAGATCTTGCGATGATAGCATTTCCTCTGCCGGCCCCACTATCAAGGACAACGGTGTCCTAAACTCATGCGAAATATCGGTAAAAAACTGGGTTTTCATCTCGTCCAGCTTCCTTAGCTGTTCTTTTTCTATTTTTTCATATACTAGTTGTTGCCTTTGTTTTATCTGGATAAGGGTGTAACGGCTAACAATATAGAAAACTACTACTGCTATAATGGTATAGATTAAATAAGCCCACCACGTTTTCCAAGGTGGCGGCAAAATAGTAATTTGTAACTCGGCAGGCACATTGTTCCAAACGCCCAAGTAGTTGGCAGCTTTTAGTTTAAAAGTGTAGGTACCTGCATCTAAATTGGTATAGGTAGCACTACGGTTGTTGGCAGCAGCTTGTATCCAATCCTTATCGAAGCCTTGCATTTTATAGGCAAAGCTGTTTTTCTCAGGGTTGGCAAAGTGCAAAGCCGCAAAATCTATGGTAAAAACATTGTTGCGGTAGTTAAGTTCTATTTTCTTAGTATCGCCAATGGCTTGTTTCAAAATTACTTGACCATTAAATTGCTCATCAATTTTTACAGGCTTGTTAAAGAGTTTAATGTCTGAAATAGAAACAGTTGGCTTTTCCACATCAGTAAAAACCTTGGTGGGGTCAAATGTTATAAAGCCATCTGATGTGCCAAAATAAAACTGGTGGTTGCTAAGCTTGTAGCAGCAACTATAACTAAAGTAAAGGCTGGGCAGGTAGTTTTGGAATATCCCTTTTTGAATGTCGAACTTAACGAGCCCCTTGATGGTGCTTATCCATAAGTTGCCGGCATCGTCACTCAAAAGGCCGCTTATCGACTTGTCGGGCAAGCCGTTTTCCTCAGAATATGTTTTTATATTAGCGTCAGCAAAATTGCTTCCATTTGTGGGCAAGGCTACTTTTGTAAGCCCACTTTCCGACCCCATCCATATTGTATTTTTAGGGTACTCGGTAATGCTGTAAATGGTATTGCCCAATATAGCTTCTCCTTTTTTGTTGCCGCTAACAATATTCAATTTATTGGTGGCAATGTCCACCATGGCAACGCCACTATTCTCGAAACCTACCCATATATTGCCATTGCTGTCTTCAAAAACGGAGCGCACAAACAAAGAAGAAACAACGTTGTTTGTGTTTTGATTCAAAGTAATGCTGATAATAGAACCATCTGGCTTTTGTTTAAACAACCCATTATTGGTACCTATCCAAATGTTTTGCTTCCTGTCTTGGATAATGGCAAATACCACATGGCCGGGCAATACATTCTGGAAGCTAGAAGTGCCTTTAGATGGCACTTTTAAAACCCCGTTCAATGTGCCAAGCCATATATTTTTATTGTCAATAAAAAGGGAGCGGGTGGAATTGTAAAAAGACTGGGCAGGCTCCACCGTGTACGATTGCGAAGTATTGGTAGCTATATCGTAGTTTACAAAACCCTTGTTGAACGTGCAAAGCCAAACATTGCTGCCATTTACCGTATAAATACCTTTTATTTGGTCTACAAATTTTTGGTTAGCAAAAGTGTAGTAATGAAAAGGAAGACTATTTAGGTCTAATTTATTCAAACCCACTTCTGTACCGCACCAAAGCACGTTTGTTTTATCAATAAATACCTTATAAACCCTGTCGCTGCTGATGCTTCGGCTGTTCACTATATTGTTCCTGTAAAAGCTAATGCCTTGTTTCCCTTGCACATTTTTGGCAATCTTGGCTACGCCTTTGGATGTGCCCAGCCATATATCATTGTTAAGGGATGTGCGTATATCAAATACCTGCGTATCATCTAGCGATTCGTCCCCGGCAGAAAATGTGTTGAATTTTTTTATAGTCGTGTACGATTTGGCAGCCTTGTCATAAGGCAGCACCATCAACCCCTCGGCGGCAGTGGCAATATAAAGGTCTTTATTGTTTTCAAGCAATGCCCATACCTTATCCCCATAGGGGCCTGGTTTTACTTTAATTTCAAATACTTTGTATTTACCAGTATTGGTATTGTAATTGACAACGGCATCATCCATCGCTATCCATATCTCGTTGCCTGATGCAGCTATTATCTTGGTGATATTTCCATTAAGTTGGTGAATATCTATTTTTTTAAACGTGCCTTCTTGTATATTAAATTGGAACAAACCATTCCTCCCCCCTACCCACAATATACCTTGCTTGTCAAAATGCAGGGTATTGATCCTGCCACTCTGCTGCGCAGGTATTTTGCCTGGGAGAGAATAGTTTATAAATGTTTCTTTTTGCTGCTCAAATTTGCTAAGGCCTTCATTGGTAGCAATCCATATATCGTGTGCCGCATCCTCGGTAATATCATAAGCCCAGTTGCCCATAATACTGTTCTTGTCCTGCGACCTGAAGTAATTTTTAAATGTATATCCATCATAACGACTAATGCCATTCATGGTGCCTATCCATAAAAACCCTTTGCTATCCTGGAACAAGGAACGAATCCGCTCGTCTGGCAAACCGTTATAGGTATAAAAACGCTTAAAAAGCAGGCTCGGCAATATGGCTTTTTCCTGCGAAACAGTTAATTTATCCTGTGCAAAAACAGGACAGGTATTGGCAACAACAAATAGGAACAACAACAATCGTTTCATCAAAATGGCAACATTATGGGGGCGTAAAACTAACAAAGAATTATTGCCTTTGTTATTTACTTTATCAAGATGTATTCTTGAGGTTTTACCCATTATCTATTCAATTTAAATGCCATTTTGAATTAGCCACATCAAAAAGACGCTTTTCCTAGTTTCAAAGGCCTAACTCAAAATCTCCTTCCTAATTTGATTGATTCCCCCAGTTGGGTGGTACTTTCCCCAAGTTTAATGAGAACCTAACCCAACTATTAAAATTATTCCCATAGCTGCTAAAATCGTTCATCAGCTTATTTTAACTTTATATAAACGTGTTTTATGACTTCATTCTTTAAATCAACATTAAGATTTTGAGCCACAAATGCCATATCATACGTTTTACCAGAAACAAAAGAAGTGGAATCTAATGGAAGTGAATAGGCAGCATAACCACCATTTGAATTTAAAAACCTAAAGCCTTTTGATACTGTATTGGATGCATCTTTAAGAATCGCAGTTGGAAAATCGTGACGTACAGTATTTAAGTTAACTGGAGAAGTAATTACCCAACCTTCATAATCTATCTTGTTTGTTTTTGAATTATTACCCGGGTCGAATACTAAAGGATAGTTAGTTGTAATAACTACACCGCTAGAATTACTATTTTTCCCGTTGTAAACATAAGGAGTAGTAAGATTAGTGTATCCAAAATCTGCTATGTTCCAAGCACCATAATTAGTAGATATTTTACTAGGAGTTGTATCATAACGGCTTTTTTTCATATCAACCTGAGCCCAACCCGTGTAAGAAAAATTTGGCAAAGTATCACTTGTTAAACTTTGAGGTGAAGAATAAGAGGGAAAAAAAAGTGGTGTAAAAGCACTGTCTGGCAATTGCAAATTACTTAAAGTAAAGTTTTGAATTAAAAATTTACGTTGAGCTGTTAAAGTACTTTTATGGCCTAAAGCTTGAAAGGCGATATAAACAGTATCATACTTATTAAATGGAGATAAATCAATATTTCCCGAAAATACCCAACCTGTGGAAATTGATGTAGGCCATTGTACTAAATTAGTGATATCGAATTTAGTAGCATTAGCTATTCCTGTAGAATCATAGCTTTTTAGATTGGTAAGTACAAAAAGATGAAGGCTATCCCCAATGTTGTTTATAGTCCTTTGAGAGGCAGAATCTTGAAACTTTAGGATATTAATGCCTTTTCCATAATAGCGGTTACGATAATTAATATTCATCCCTGGTTGACCACTATAGAAAAGCAAATTATCTATTTTTTCGTTGATAAAAAAAACAGCAGTATCATTTATAGCATAAATAAATGTATCATTTATTTTGTTCGCCTGATTAGTAATCGAAACATTAAAGGCTCCCAATGATAATGGGTCAGCTATTTTCTTACATGCAATTGTACTTATAATAAAAGATGCCACAATTAAGGCAAAACAACTACTTAACTTATTCATATCTAAAGCTCTTAATATTAAATGATATAATTACCAACCTGGGTTTTGAGATAGACCAGTCTCTAATGTTAGTTCATTGGCTGGAATTGGAAACAAAACATATTTTTTTGGATTAAGTAAAAAATTTTGTGATGGCAATCTTGCTGAGGTTGAATATGTAGAGGGAGCATTAGAAACCGAAGAAAGTACATTTGAAATGGTATTAATCATTCCACTCAATCCCCAACGCTTTAAATCACTTCTTCTAACTCCTTCAAAACATAATTCTCTACTTCTTTCAACTTTAATGCTGTCCATTGTAAGATTTGAAACATCAACTGGAGAAACGGATAATGGATCATATCCAAAAGCACGACGTTTAACCTGATTATAGTAATAAATACCAGCACTTGAAGCTACGCCTCCATTAACCTGGATATCTGACTCAGCAGCCATTAATAACACATCGGCATATCTAATTATTGGAAAGTTACTAGAAGTGTAAGCCGTATTTTTAATAGTATTCAATTCATATTGGCGCCTCCATTTGGCCACAGTTCTATCGTATATTGAAAGATACCCAGACCCTCCATTAATCACATTTATTGCAGTAATTGAACCATTTGAATTGATGACAATATGGTAACTAAAATTAGTTCCTTTTAGCGGAAAACTTGCAGTAAGATTAATGGAAGGGGTATCTGCTGCTGGTGTTGAATGATAGGCAATACCCCCATTAGTTACTGAAATTGAAAGTACCGTTCCAGTAACGGGATCAACATTTGCATTAGCCGCAACACCAAAACCATATTTAGAAGTAATTACAATATTATTTAATTGAGTTAGACCAGTTGCATCCAATTTATAATTACCCATAACCCAATCTCTTCTTGTATCACCTGGTGCATATAAATTGTACAAGGTTGGATAAGGGCGATAAACAGAAGTACACTTTGGTAAACCGCCGCAAGGAATACCAAGTATTGCACCTAATTGCTGCGATACAGGATAACCTAAAGAAGCGTAAGATCCAACACCATTAGATAGAAAAGCAGCATCCCAAATACCCTCACTTAAATTATTATCTGTAAAATTATTTTGCATATTATTAATAAATACCCTTGCATAAGCTGGGGTGCTAGGGTATAGTGGATGAGATTGATTGTTTAGAGAATGAACATTTCTTTTTATCAATTTTATTGCCCATTTATTAGCAAGTGTGTAGTAGGGCACTCCGCCATTTACTGGATAACCAGCCGCTGTGATACACACCCTTGCCAAAATAGCTTCTACTGCAGATTTTGTTACAACAGTAGTCGTTTGGACTTCAAAAATGTTTGCAACTAAGCTATCAGCAGCAGACATATCTTTTATGATAGAGTCATAAATTGCTTTGCTTGGTGTTTCAGGCAAATTGAAATTTGTACCCATTTTGGAAGTGGGTATGTTTTTATAAGGTACATCTCCAAAGTTGTTAACCAATAAGTAAAAATAATAAGCCCGTAAAAATAAGGCCTGTCCTTTAATTCTTGCTCTGGCCGTAGAGTCCATTACGGGTTGATTTATAACATCTAGAATGATATTTGCCCTTTCAACCCCTTGGTATAAATCTTTCCAAAGGTTAAGGTAACTTACATCAATACTCGAAGACCTAAATGACTCGGTTAAAGCTTGGGAAGTGGTACCTCCAGCACTAATATTAAAACCTTCATCATTACCTGCTGCAAAATAACCCCACAAACCCCATCCATACAATTCACTTGCTTCCAGAACATTATAAACGCCAGCAATCTGATTATTCAACATTGCAGCATTGGTTTGGTCTGTGGTTGTAAAATTGTAAGGATTGAGGCTAATATCCTTTTTGCATGCCGATAATGAAACAGTTAGTAAAATAATAAATATTGCTATTTTGAATGTATTTTTCATACTAAATGATTATTAATAAATTAAAAAGAAATTAATGCACCTATTACATAAGTTCTGCCTCTTGGATAAGCTGTTAAATCATACCCTTGAGCCAAAGCAGGCGTACCTGAACTAGGCTGAACATAAGAATAACCTGCTCCACCAGTTGCATTTCCCCCGGTAATTCCTGAAGGTACATTTGATGGATTAGCTGCTCGATAGGTTGATACTTCTGGGTCTTGACCTGAATACTTTGTAATAGTAAAAATGTTTTGTGCAGATATATAAAAAGCTAGTGAAGACAGCTTATACTTATTTATAGTTTTAAAAGGTACACTGTATTTTAAACTAATTGTTTTGAATCTAAGGTAAGAAGCATCCTCAATCAATCGAGAGGATTCTCTGGTAATTCCATCAGGATCTTGTCCACCAATTTTATTTGTTGCTCTTGGAATGTCATTAGTTGGATTTGTAGGAGACCATCTATTTACATAGTCAGCAAACTGATTGGAATTAGTATAGAAGTTACCACTATAATCGAAAACCATTTTATTTTGATTTAGCACTTGATTACCATAACTCCATTGAAAGAAAATTCCTAAATCGAAATTGCCATATTTAAAGTTATTTGACAACCCACCTGTGTGAATAGGCAATGGACTTCCAATTATCGTTCTGTCACCTTCAGTTACAACTCCATCACCATTCAAATCTGCATATTTAGGATCACCTGGTTGTACCACAGCATTGTTTCCATAAGTAGGAATCCCGTTCTTTAATACATAATTACCATTTGCTAACTTATTGAAATCAGTGTATTGATATACACCCGCCCATTTGTATCCAAAGAATTGAGAAATAGGATAGCCAACCTTTGCAACCCAAGCTGATGGGGTAAGTTTAGTATCTACTCCATTATAAAAACTAATAATCTTATTTCTGTTAAATGCAATATTGAAAGAGGTAATCCAAGTAAACTTCTTTTTTTGGATGTTAGTAGTTGTCATTGTAAATTCGAACCCACGATTCCGAATAATACCTGCATTTTGATATTGTAATACATTGCCAACATTGTAACCCGAAATTGAAGATAATGGTACTGCTAATAAGCTATTAGTAGTTCGTTTATCATAGTAATCCATATCAATTAATATCTTATCTCCTAAAAAGCTCAAGGTTGTGCCAATGTCTAGTTGACCAGTTGTTTCCCACGTTAAAGTAGGATTACCAATGAAATAAGGAATTGTACCAGATGTATTTACATTATTTACTGGGTATCCAGAACCAGTTCCTGTAGCGTTTTGATAAAGATAGCTATAATCCCCTACTCTATTATTTCCTACGAACCCATAACTGACTCTAAGCTTTCCGTCATATAGTCTTGTTAATGTGGCAATTTTACTCATACCCCCTCTGCGCATAAAACTTTCGTTTGTAAAATGCCAAGCAAAAGCCCCAGAAGGGAAAAAGCCCCATTGTTTTCCTGGTGCAAACTTAGAAGAACCATCTTCGCGACCAGTTACTGTAAAAATATATCTCTCTAAAAGAGAATAGTTTATTCTACCCAAAACAGAATATAATTGATTTTGCGAAGGGCTATATCCAAACTTAGACACAGTTCCTCCGCCCAAGCTGTTAATCCCCAATCCTTCCAATCCTTGTGGAATAAGTATAGAAGTATAGCCATTGGCAGTTGCTTTGCCATAAGAATAGTCAACACCCATAACTGCATCGAGAATATGGCCCCTGTCCCTCACATTTCTGTAAGACATTAAGGCATTCAGCAGATAGGTATTATTATTGACATTATTTACGCTACCATTTATCCCGTTTATATTGTAAAGTGTTCCATTGGTGTTTTTTATTAATAATCCCTCCTTTGTTTTTGTATTATAAAAAGTTTCAGCAATTAAAGCAGTATTAGAAGTACCAGCAGTAACTCTAAGTTGTAGGTCTTGGTTAATCTTATATTCCAAATAGCTATTAAAAGTGGTAGTCTTTGTTATGTTCTTCCTGTATTCATTAGTTGCTTGTTGGAATGGATTAACCAAATTGTCAGGAGTAAAAGAACTGCCATTTATTTGGCTACTATCAATTAATTGAGCATCTAACAATGTGCCACCAATAATGTCAACTGGCCTGAAAGCCCACATATTAGAAACTACTCCACCAGTAGCACCACTAGTTGGTATTGTACCAAAACTGGTTGTATTTGAATAATTTAGGCTGAATCCATATTTAATATTATCACTAAACTTATTATCTATTGAAAATTTCCCATCGTACTTTTTTAAACCAGTATTAATAATTATCCCCTTTTGGTTAGTGTAAGACCCGTTTATAGCATATTTCAAATCGGTATTCCCTCCTATGATACTTAAGTTATGAGTCTGTAATAGGCCTGTTTGCAAAAGCATCTTTTGCCAATCATATCCATTTACGCTCTTATAATAATTAAGGTCTATTCCATTGGCAGTATCGATATAACGCCTATAACCTATAGGTGAAGTATTTCCGTAAGCACTATCAATATCAAGTTGAAGCTTTACAAATTCATAAGGGCTAAGTAATTTTATATGTTTAGTTTGCGTTTGAATACCATCAAAAACGTTATAGCTAATTCTTGTAGGCTGCGCTTTACCCTTTTTGGTTGTAATGATAATTACCCCATTCGCCCCACGAGAACCGTAGATGGCTATTGAAGAAGCATCTTTCAATATATCAATAGACTCAATGTCGTTTGTGTTGATAGAATTGATGTCCATATTTTCTATAGGAAACCCATCTACTACATACAATGGAGAAACATCCTGCCCTGCACTAGTACCTCTGATAGAAATTTGAGAACCAGCTCCAGGTTGGCCATCATTTGTAGATACTGTAACACCTGCAATTCTTCCAGCCAAAGCTTGGTCAAATGATGTTACAGGGGCTTTTCTCACATCATCCATATTTACCTTTCCTACAACTCCTGTTAGCTCTTTACGTTTCAAACTACCATAACCAATTACTATCACTTCATTCATGCTGTTAGCAGCGTCCATCATTACAATATCAACGTTAGTTCTATTATTAATCCTTATACTTTGGTTAATGTAGTTTACATAAGTAACAATCAATGTATCGGTAAGTGCTGCATTAATGCTAAACTTGCCATTTTCATCGGTTGTAGTACCTATGGTTCTGTTTTTTATCTTTATGCCAGCACCTACTAATGGCGACTTATCAGAATTGGTGACAGTACCCGTTATCTTTTGTGTCTTTCTAGGCTCTTGGGCGATAGACTGGCAAACAAATCCAATCATTAAAAGTGAGGAAAAAAGGAAAACCTTTAACAATTCACGGACGTGTGTACTACAGCAATAGTTACTCTTTCTGCTATTCATCTGGAAGCTATTTATATACGGTGCGCAAAATTGCGAAATTGTTGTTTACAAAAGGGTATTGTAATGTTATATGTTGCAACAAATGTTTCTAATGTGTCAAAGAGATTATAATTCGTTGACTCATAACTATTTCATTTTATATACACAAGCTAATTTTATACGATACTCAATAACTGTAACTTTTCGGAATTTCCAGTATTGATTTATATTGTTTGCTGCTTCAAATCAGTAATTAGTTTAAAAAAGCAGGCATTCTATTGATGATTGCTGACCTTATATTGGTGATTGCAAATCTTCTATTTGGCAGCCATTTTATTCAAATCTTTGCCTTTAACTAAATTTTCTACTTCAATACCGGCAAACATCACGGCAAATAACCCATGCGTGTCATCGTCAAAATAAGGGCGGTTGATATAATAATTCACATCGTCGGAACACATCGTACCCATGCAAATATCATGTACGGTGCCGTCCATATCTATTTTCGTTTTCAAGGCATTCCAGGCTTTCATTACTACGGGTTTGTAGGTATCGGCATCTAGCCAGCCATTGTTCACGCCCCTTGCAATGGCCATTGTAAAAATAGCTGTGCCAGACACTTCCTCTTTCGAGTCTGGCCTATCCAATACATTGTACCAAAAGCCATTGGCATTTTGCAGCTTCACCAAAGCAGAAACATGCTTGCGGTAGTGGTCGAGTATTGACTTGTATTGCGGATGGTTTTTTGGCAAGTTCATCAATACTTCAGAAGTTGCCCATATACCCCAGCCATTAGCACGGCTCCAATGCGGCATCAGGTTGTTGCTGTCAGAAAACTTAGCGTGGCGGTACAAATTGGCGTTGCTGTCCCAAACTTGGGTACTAAAATTGATTACTTGGTTGGCCGCATCGTCCAACAGTTTCTTTTTTAGTGTTGCATCCTGCGTATAAATAGATGCTTGCACCAAAAATGGAATGCCCATGAACATATCATCTACCCAAGTGGTATATTTCTGAGGGGTTAGCCTTGTAAATATATTGCTGCCAGGCATACGCAATTGTTCATTCACGGCATAGTTAATCATCTTATCTACAAATTGCTGGTAAGCTGCTTTGTTAGGGAAAGCAGCATCTTTTTGCAAGCGGTAAACCAATGGCAGGGATGGGGCCAATGTAAAATCAAGCAATGGCACACCCAAAATTTCCTTGTTGGCAGAGCTATCGGCATTCAATGTTTTTACCTGGTAGTTCACAAATGGTATCCCGTTCAAATGGAAGTCGCAGAAATTAACAGCATAATCCTTGTACTTTTTTTCGCCTGACAGTTCTGCCAGCTTTTCCATGGCCCAAGCCATGCCCCCATTGTGGTAGTTCCAGTTATAGCTTGTCCCCCATTTCTTGGGGTTAATCATGCCACCTAAAACTTCTACTTTAGGTATCGTCCAAGTAATGGGCTCGTCAATACCTTGGTACATATAGCCAAACACAATTTCTTTCTCTGGAGGAAAAACCTCATTTAAACCTGTATTGCCCTCGTTTTTAAAAGGTCCTACCACTAACCAATTAGAAACATTAACCAATGACTTTTCAATATATTTCATGCCTGCCAACCCAATTCCAGGATAAACAATAGTTTTGTTTAAAATAGCCCCCTTTGTACTAGGCGGTTGCATATATACTTTCCATTCCTTGCCAGCAGTTTCAGACTTAACCAACAAAATGTTTTTACCTTTTTTCAAGGAGAGCTTGCACTCGTTGCTCATTTGTACCCCTCTTTCCTCGTATTTCAAGTTAATAGGCCTTTCACCGCTTTTTTCATAAACCAAAGCATTATTTAGCCAAATTTTGCAGCCATCATTGTGTTCAAGCTGCATGGTAAAATCCATTGCCTCGGGTGCATTAAGAGTAGTAACTGCATAGGCTACGGCAGGTTGTTTCAACCCAAATGTCCTGCCAAAATCTATAACTTGGATGCCACTGAACGTTTTGCTTGGAGATGCTACTGATAGCTGGTATTTGAATGGGGTTTCTTTAATTAGCTTGTTGCCCACCAATTCTATTACCTCTAGCGGGGATTGCAAAGCAACAGTATTTTTTTGTGAAAATACGGATACTCCGCAAAATACAGACATGAATATACCAACAATGGCAATTCGGATTTTTGATGATGGCAGCAAAATAAAAGCAAGTCCCATTATATGGATTCGTTAGGCGTTCAAAAATGTAAAATAACTAAGAATGTAAAGATATGGCTTTACCAAATGGTGCAAAAAGCTAACCCAATGAGCCATTAACAACCAAAATTAAGGTTTTTAATCACTTTTTCGCTTGCCAAGCCCCATCTTTAGAAACCCTAAGTTGGGGTTGCCCTTTTAAATATCCTAGCTTAATTAAAAATAAATCAGCTTCGGTAATGGCATTTACAACCGTTGCCTCTGAAGCTGTGTATTTGGGAACTACAAAAGCGTGACGTGTTTTTTCCAGTAATATTATCTGGCAATTGTTGCCAGCAGCTTTCATGGAATCAGCAAAGCGGATAGATTGCTCGGGCAGTATTACTTTATCGTCTAGCCCATGCAGCACCAAGGTAGGAGGCTGGTGTGGATGCACGTTGAACACTGGGGACAAAGAACGCATCATTTTCTTGTCATCATCTGTAAGCAAAGCCAAGTTTTGGTTCATGTCTTTGCTAACAACGACCCTGTTTTTGATTACGGTTATCACATGGGGCGGCAAAGTCATGTCCACTCCTGGGTTGAATAATACCATTGCATTGGGCTTGGCACTAAAGCCCAAGTTATCCGCAGCATCGTCAAAGCCATCTATGGTGCCAAGGGCGGCAGCTAAATGCCCACCTGCCGAATCGCCCATCACTATTATTTTATCAGGGTCTATGTTCAATTCAGCAGCATGTTCCCGTATGTAGCGGATGGCCGATTTACAGTCTGTAAAACAATCCGCAAGGCTAGAGCCACCATATTTCACCAGCCTGTATTCTATGCTAATACCTACTGTACCCCTGAAAGCAAAGTACTTGGCATGGGGGAAAAAAGTTTCTGCCGTGCCAGCAGTCCATCCCCCGCCGTGTATCCACACTACAGCAGGGTATTTTTTCCCTGGCTTTGCACCTGCTGGCTTGGTATAATAGATTTTAAGCGTGGTGTCTTTTGTTTGCTTGTACACCAATTCCTGCATAGCTAGCTGGGGCAGCAGTAGTTCTTTTAAGGTAATGGTATCGGTGGCTTTGTTAGGCAATTGTACATTATTAGCATTGGCTTTTCTTACACAAGAAATAATTATTACACCTATGGTGCTTGCCAGCAATAATATCAAAAATTGTTTTTTCATATAAAAATCATGTTATTATTTACAACATCAAGCATAAAAAAGAAGTTTAAAGGGTACTGGCTTTGCTGGCTTTTGACACCCTCGAATTTAATTTTCAGATATTCCTGCATCATAACTCATTGAAATACAGTGTTTTTATGTTTTTAAAGATGCATGTTTTGTGCGTGAAAAGTGCGTATTTTATGCTTATTTTCTGCCTATTTTATGCTTATTTTATGCCTATTTTATGCTTATTTTATGCCTATTTTATGCTTATTTTATGCCTATTTTATGCGCATTTTGTGCGTAAAAAGTGAGGTTTTTTTTGTGTTTTGAGTTTGAATGTAGTTCATTATGATTTTTTATATATAATTAAGAATAAGCACAACGGGTCAACAAATCAAGGTAAGGGTAACAGCAGGGACTGTGTTAACCAAAAAAAGGGGCTATACACTGCAAAGTTGGGATTGATTTAGGAGATGAGCAAAAAGACAATCCTATATGGGGGAAATATGCCCCCATAAATGCCCAAAAATTCCCCCATAGTGGATGGAAAACTACTATAGAATGAAAGTTTTACACTCACCTGCACCTGAAAAAAATTAGCCCCTTCTTTTTTATTCCTCGTGCCACTTTGAGCCTTTGAGTCTTCGTGGCAAAAACCAAAATCATTTATAAATTAAAAAACTACGCTCTACAAAAGGGGCTGTTTGCACTTCGGGGCTAATGCTCCTGCCCCATTGATACGCAACCACCATAACTTTTACTGGGAACTTGGCACCCAATGGCAAGCTGGAGAAAATCAACTGGTTGCCTTCCACGTTTGCAGGACCGCTTTTTACAAAAAAAGAGACAGGCATACCCGAAGAAGCAGATGCCTTCAATAACAGTTTTTTTGTTGATACAGGCACATCTTTTATAGAAGCAAAATCAATCGTTTGCTTCTCCCCTTTTTCATTTGGTGTTAATACCAATTGTCCCGGCTCTATACAAGTTCGGTACTCTTCGTCCCCTTCAGTTTTAACGATGAAATAGGTAGATCCCGCTTTATAACTCCTTTCAGGGGCAAGCCTGAACGTGTTGCCAGTAATATGCTTGGCGTTGCCACAAAGCAATATTACATGCGGTTCGTTTTTGCCATGCCCTAAAGGCGTACCCGCAAACTTGAACGTGTCTGGTATAGCAGTAAGGAAAACAGGGTTTAGCGTAAAGGTTAGCCCATCCTCGCCAGTTATAAACGGTATTGGCCAAACAATGCCCTTGTAAAAGCCAGCAGGAGTGCCATCGTTGTTAGCAAAACCAGCTATTTGCGGCTTTCTTTTAAAATCAGCCGTGGCAAGCGCAATGGCATCTGCCGCCAGCTGCCTAGTAAAATACCAAGGGTAGTTTCTTTCATCACCTACGGCATCTTTATACATTTTCGGTTGCATCGGCAAGCCGCCTGGCAAAGGCAAGCCCGCTACCCAACCTTTGTTTAAGTCAACAGGCACTAACAAAGTATCATTTCCTTTCACCAGCCTTGCTTTCACTGCCTCGGCTATATAATCCGCCACCAGCTTTGTTAGCTCCTCGCTGCATTCAAAATGCCCTGTGTTGGGCGAAAAAAAATAAGAAAGCGGTTGCTGTTTTTCTTTTCTGTCTTTTAATACGCCTTGGTAATTCTTGATGGTATCAAAAGGGTGAATCAAGTCCTCCTTGTGCTGCGACCATTCAAAATATTCGCCTGCATTGCACATTACGGGTACACCAGTATTGTTATTAAACCCTGGGCCACCTTTCATTTTAAACGCAGCCAATATTCTATTGGCGTTGTTGCTTACCAATTCACCAACTAAGTTGTTAGTACCTGAATGCCCAATGCTTATCCACGGCACCCTTGCCAGCTCGCCATAGCCGGAAATGGCGGCCAGTGTATCCAAAATAGTTTGGATGTTTTTGCCGTTTACTTGCTTCGCCTTATCTTTTATGTCAATAAAAAAGCCAGGGCAAGACCATAGTATGGCAATATCATTTTCCCTGCATGTTTTCCTTATCAGCGGATGCTCGTCAAGCCATTGCTCCAGCACGTTCTGGCTGCTAATAATAACAGCTTTTATATGCCTGCACTGCGGCGGCACCCACAAATAATTGGTGCTGCTTTTGTCTTTCCCATTTGGTTGGGTAAAGGGAAGCGACACGCTAAACTGGTATTCTGTTTCTGGGGTGTGCCAAATAGGTTGCTTTGCTTGTGCAAATGACTGGCACACGCAAAACAAAAGGGCAAATGGCAGGATTTTATTTTTTAGCTGCATATTTAAAAATTTTAACCACAAGGAACACTAGGGTTTACACAAAGAACACAAGGAAATTCAGTAGTTTGCTCACTAAAATGACAAGAATGTTCTACTTAAAGGACACAAAGACTATGCAAACACCTTCCCTTTTAGAAAAAAAACAATTATATAGTGGGGGAAACAGCTAGGTCTCCGACTATCTCTAATTAGCGTAAAATTTTTATCCACTTCTTACAAGAATTGCAGTCTGCCTTATTCAACCTTTACTACTTTACCGGGCTTCGATACACCCGCCTCATTAAATACATCAACTGTAAACCAATAGCTATTGTTCGTATTTAAAGAACGTATATCCAGTGCAGTTTTCCCATTTACTATATAATTGCTGTATAGTTTATCACTAGCTATTCCATAACGCACATTATAACCAGTTGCCCCATCCACTTTTTCCCAAGACAGTTTAACTCTATGCTTGTCTTCTGGTTGCCTGATTATTGTAAAATCCGTAAATGCTTTTGGCAAAGGGGCATTTGCTTTGCCAAATACCCGAAGCCCTGAAATAGCAAACTTTCCATCGGGTGTTGCAATATTCATTACCCTTATGTATGCAGCCTTTATTGGCTTTTGCAACTGGAAATATGGGTGAGTTCGATCTTCATTGATTGTTGATTGATCAATAACTGTATGCCAGTTTTGCTTGTCATTTGAATACTCCACCACATATTGGTAGCCAGCTTGTACTTCAGGTCTGCCAAGCGTTTTTGTGTCTTGCTCCGCAAAATTTATTTGCATTGCGTTGATGGTAGGCTTGCCTTGTAAATCTACCATCAGCCACTCGCCCTTATTGCCAGTAGAAGCACTCCAATAGGTTTTAATATCCTCATCTACAGAAAATATAGGTTTGTATTTAACGGTATCTAAAGTAGAAGAAACGGTAACAGGCTTGTTGTAGGATAATAGCATCCACCCTTTGAACAATGCCTCCACATTGTCTATTTTTTTATCTGGGATAAGAAAAGGGTAATCGCCAAAACCTGTGAACACTTGCATGATACCATCCTTGTCAAACCCTGCGGGGAAAAGCCCAAGCCGCCTCTCGAATATATGTTTCACACTAATAACCATGGTCGAAACATGCCAGTAATTGCCGTATTTGTCCTGGAAAGTATTGCTATGACCCGCCCCGGCAATAAAACCACTAGGCTTATAAGAAAATGGGTTATGCGTTGCATAAGTAAAGGGGCCTAAAGGGTTAGTTGATTCATACACGCCATCTGCATAGCTTTTATATTGTGTGCCAGGGGCTGCATATTGAAGGTAATATTTACCATCGTGCTTATTTATCCATGAGCCTTCCATATAAGGGTTCCCGTTGCCCGTGTTTTCGTTGCCACCATGTTCAAACCCATGCTCCTTTGCATTGGAATAAATGGTGGGTATTGGGGTACCAATAAAAGAGAAGCCATTGTTATAATCTATCTCCACGGCTTTGAGCGGTTCTTTGCTGGAAGACCCGTAATAGAGATAAAGCCGTTTGTCATCGTCCAGAAACAGGCAAGGATCTATTACATGTATGGGTATTTGGCCACATTTCACCCAATTACCCAATACAGGGTCGCTGGTTTTATAAATGGTGCTGCCAGAAGCCAAAAAGTATAATTCATCCCCAATCACAACGGCAGTAGGGGCATAAGCCTCCCAAGGCAGGGTATTATTGGTTAAAAATTGCCAACTTTTCAAATCGTCTGATGCCCAGTAACCTCCCGATTTAGAAGCAAAAAGAAAATACTTGTTTTTAAAAAGTACAATCGTTGGGTCTGCCGCTTCTCTTCGTGATGGTGTATCTGGCCTAAAGCGGTAGCTAATATCCATTGGGTTGCAATAGGTATCCGGCTTTTTTAGTGCCTGTGCCTTCGATTGAAGGGCAGTGGCTATACATATAACCAGCAAAATAACTCTCAGCATTAGCAATATCTTTTTTATATCAAATAATTTTTAGGGTAGTTGGGGTTTGATAACCATGCACTCTAACCCACGCCCTTATTTAGCTACATCAGTCCTAAAAGGGCTAGCGGGCAAACCTTCTTCGTTGTACAAATTAACCTGTGGGCATAATCTCCAGCCCAGCCTTACCGCTTCGGGTTTATTGATGCCTTCGGCTGAAACAATTACTTTGTTGCCCTTGATAACTGCCTTGGCCGGCACAAATTTTTTGTCGGACTCAGCAATTACAAAATCTTTCAAGTCGCCGTCTTTAGCTGTCAATCCTTTGCCAATATGGGTAAAACTTATCTCTATAGTATTCCCCACCACTTTCATTGATTGGTAAATAGGGCCCATAAACTCTATCTTTTCTTTGTAAACCAACCCCTGTGCTGCCAATGCCAAACGCTCGCCCACGGGTTGCTTGTTGCCAGGGTGCACGTCCAACGTATCATCCGCATCGTTAATCACCGTCATGGAAGTATTGGGCAATTTCTGATAAGTAAGTAATTGTGCTTCCCTCAATTCGGGCTGGTGACCCTTCCATCCTGGTATCTGCACAATCATAAAAGGAAAATCGCCAATGCCCCACAAGCTCCTCCAATTGTTAATCATGGTAGGCAATAAAGTGCGGTATTGAATGCCTTGACCTCCATTTGCTTCGCCTTGGTACCACACTGCACCCTTGATGGCATAAGGTGCCAAGGGTAAAATCATGGTATTGTACAAGCCACTAGGGCCACCTCTTTCAGCAGGGGTAAGTGGTGCAGCAGGTTTACGTGGCATTTCTTTTTTATCCACTACAGCCGTGGCAGAATCGGCACTGTACTTTGCCATTGTTTTTTCAATATTTTCTTTGTATTTAGCCAGCTTACTGGGGAATTCTGCAAGGGCTTTGTAATAATTATCCAATATTGGCTTTAAGGTAGGGTTGGCTTCTAAAGAGTCTTTGCTAATCCAATTCTGGCAAGCAGTACCCCCGTAGGAAGAATTGATAATACCAATGGGGATTTTGATTTTCTTTTGTAATTCCCTAGCAAACAAGTAAGCCACGGCAGAAAAATCCTTAACCGTGGTAGTGTCGCAAACAAACCATTTGCCACCCGCATCAGCAATAGGCGCAGGAATATCCTCGCTCTTTTTCAAGGGAACTCTATATTGGCGAATGAGAGGATAGTTAGCCGCATCGGCAATCACCTCGCTCACTTTCGGATAATTGCCAATAGCCCTGATAGATCGTACCGGGAAACCCATATTGCTTTGCCCACTGCACAAAAACACATCGCCCACTAAAATATTCTTAACAGAAACGGTATTGCTACCAGCAATGGTCATGGTAAAAGGCCCTCCTTCTTTTAGGGGTTTTAGTTTAATCATCCACTTGCCATTGGCAGTTACCACAGTTTGCTTTTGCCCGGCAAATTCTACCGTAACTGTTTCGCCATCGCTGGCAGTGCCCCAAACCGGTACTGCAACACCCCGCTGCAACACCATATTGTCGGTAAAAAGGCTATTGGGCTTTACAGTAGCAAACGCCCCGCTACAAGAAAAAAGGGCAATAGCCGCAAAAAGTAATTGTTTCATAATTGTATATTTTAGACCCTTGATTAAATGATTTGACTGATTCTAATTACTAAACACATGACTGCAAAGGCTTTTATCAACATCATTTCCCAAACCTTATTCTTTTTCTTTTAAGTATTTATTCAACTTACAATGCTTCAGGTTTTGAATGCTTTTTGCTACCAAGGAAGCATTTAAAGTGGCACCAGCCATGGTGGTATGTGTATGATCTTTGGCTATATGGTATTTTTCAGTAACCGCAGCTTGACCCTCGGCATCATATACATCGGCAATCATGTTGTTTAAATCAATCGAAGGCACTTTTTCTTCTGCCGCTACCTGCAATGCCCAGCCTGCAAAACCCATCTCACCTCTTAGTAGCTTGCCATCTTTCCATTCATTTTTGGGTATGGACGAGCAAACAATAACCGTTACACCCTTCTCTTTTGCTAGCTTAATAAAACGTCGCATGTACCATCCAAAGCTGTGCACGGTTTCGTTTTGCTTGGTTACCGCATTGTATATCTTCAAACTATCTTCCCCTATCCCTTTTAAAGTGCCCCTTGCCCTTAAGCTGTCTGCAACAGCCCCTTGGTCGTTCAAGCCAAACTGTATTATCAAGTAATCGCCTTTTGCCAAATGGGTATACACCGTATCCCACATACCTCGCTTGTTTAATTTTTTGTCCCAAATGCCTCCTGTTTGAAAAGTCCTGGTACTGGTGCCGCCCTGCGCATAATTGCGGATAGATATCCTGTTTGTGTCAAAAAAAGTAGGCAGGAACTTGCCCCATCCCCACAAACCATTGCTCCCCGAACCATCATCCACGGTGGAGTCGCCAATTAGCCAAAGGGTAGGTTTCTTTTTTTCTTTTTGTATAAATGCAAATGCCGAAACGGCCAAAACCATACAGAGTGCTATTTTAAAAGTATGCTTCCTTGTTATACTTTTCATATTGATGGCCATGCCAATGATTAAATGATTAAAGTGGTAAAATAAAATGCCCGTTAACTCCAACGTTTTATAAAATGATCACCGCAGGCCTTTCCATGACGAAACTTATCCCAAATGTGCCTGGTACAATTTAAAAAAATGACTACCCTTTTCAGGACTTGCTTGTTGCAAACCACATTAAGTACAGTTCTTTAGTACAGCCGTTCCGTTCTAGCGTACGGTTCTTCCGTTCTTTAGTACAGTCGTTCTGTTATAGTGTACGGTTGTTCCGTTCTTTGGTACAGCCGTTCCGTTCTAGTGTACGGTTCCTCCGTTCTTTGGTACGGCCGTTCTGTTCCTTCCAACGGTTGTTCCGTTCCTTCCAACGGTTCTTCCGTTCTCTCCAACGGTTCTTCCGTTCTCACCAACGGTTCTTCCGTTCCTTCCAACGGTTCTTCCGTTCTCTCCA
The DNA here is from genome assembly GCF_046546515.1 of Parasediminibacterium schistidii. NCBI lineage: Bacteria > Pseudomonadati > Bacteroidota > Chitinophagia > Chitinophagales > Chitinophagaceae > Parasediminibacterium > Parasediminibacterium schistidii. The sequence continues at coordinate 208,464 of NZ_JBKHKJ010000003.1, forward strand.
ACGGTTGTTCCATTCCCTCTAACGGTTCTTCCGTTCTCGCCACCGGTTCTTCCGTTCTCTCCAACGGTTGTTCCGTTGTCTCCAACGATTGCTCCGTTCTTTGTCTATGTTCCGTTCAGCAAACCCTATTTTTTCAGTATGATAGTCGTGGTTTCGCCGGGCTTCAATTGTATCCGCTTTAAATCACGCACCTTATTCTCCCCCATCACCTGCTTTGCGGCTTTGCTGGTTTCTTCCATTATCGAAATACTCGCATCTAATGGCGTGGTATTGGTTACGGATACAACCAACTCCTCTTTTGTATCTTTCACGATGTTGGTAGCCACATTGTCAAAAGCCACTACCAAACCCTTGTCTTTCTGTATATATATGCCCGGCACTTCAATGGTGGTAAGCATCAACGAGGTTTCAGCCCATGTGGAAAGCGGCAACACATAGCCAATGTTTTCAACGCCCTCCCAATCGCCAAGGTTTATCCTTTCGCTAACATAGCCGTTAGTAGCGTTTCCGAGAGGCTTTTTAGGGTGAGGCAAATATTGGGTGATGTTATGAGCAATGTCCTGCAATAAATCTAAGTAAAATGGGTTGCCCGTATAACGGAACAGCTTTAGCAGCCCCACCCCCGAAGCCGTGCATAAGCCGGGCGATGCATGTTTGTTTTGCGTGTTGGCATACACCGTGCCAGCAGAATGGATGCTAGCCCTGCCATAAGCCGAGGTATCGGGAAAATGATAATTGTACCCAACCACCCATGTGGCCAATTGTTTGGCGGCATCCTCGGCAATGGGCAGCCATTTGCCATCGCCTGAAACTTCGTAAAGTGATACATAGCTTTCCAGCAAGCCTGCGATTGATTCAGAATCAAAATTCTGCACTGCATCGCCGGGGCCACCGCAGCTAATGCCTTTTTGGATAAAATTGGTATTGTAATAATCTGCAATAGCCATGGCCGTTTGCAAATATTTGGGTTCTTGGTAATATGCCGAGGCCAATGCCAATGCAGCAGGCACAATGCCCCCACTGCTGGAGCCTCCCACTACAATATCCCCCGTTTGGCTATCTACAAACTGCCCTATCTGGTGGTATTTGTCCCATAATTTCACAAAAACATCGCATACTTTTTTATTGCCATCGCTCCAAGATTGTTTTACGGGGATGCCCATTTTATCCATCAGCATAAATTGCTTGGTAATATACCAAACCGCATCGCCGCTCTTGCGGATGAGGTGCCAGTTTTTGGTATGGGGTTTCCTAATGTCGCCGCCCAGCCATTCTGTGCCTTTTCTGCCCGCATCGTAGTAAAATCCAGAGGGACTAATGCCATTGGGGAACAGCCAGTCGAAATTGCGCAATACATTTTCCTGTGTTTGCTTATTGCCCGCAAACAAGAGTGGATAGGTGCTAATCATGCCGCCTGTCCAGCCAATCTGCCAGTCCTGCAGGAAGTTTTCGCGAAAGCCAACAGAATAATAACCATATTGGGGAACAAAGTTCTTTTCATTAAATTTTTGCTCTAGCACTCCCATGCAGGCAGAATAAGGCAAGGCATTGGCCAGGAGGTTAGTGCCCGAGAAATCTTTTCTTATGGCTGCATACTTGTCAAAAATAGCCGTTGTTACGGGGGCTTTAAAGCCGTATAGCCTAAAAGTGATGGTTACTTCATCGCCAGTTTTAAAGTCTTTGGGCATATCCCAGCTTGGGTAGTGGGCATCGTTTTGCTTGTATAGATACTGTTCCCGCACAATGGGGGAAGTGATGGACAAAGTTGCTTTTTCCCTGTTCCTGCTCTCTGCAATGTCCATCCCATAATCGCCCAGGCTGTTGCCTTGTTTGGTCAATAGCCAAATGCCCGTTTTTGCAGTATCTGAAATAAAACCAATACTCGGCACAGCCATATCGCCACTGCGCTCCTGTATCCTAGAAACAGCGCCATTGCCGTTTAGTTTTGGCACATCGGTGAGTATAATGGGCTTGTCTATGCCAATATCCTGCACTTCATACAACTTAGGGGAGTAACGCAGCCTCCGCCACTCGTAGCGGTTGCCATTATAAGCGGCTGAAGGGAGCAGCACATAATTTTTCTCGCTCCATTTATCAAAATCAATGTCAACGGATACACTTGCCACATCCACATGGCCACTTGTACACTTAAACGTTACATTGTATTCAACAGCATCTGGCTTATCCAAAACGAAGTTTGCAAGGGTGCTTACCTCCCACTTTGATTGCTGGAAAACCTGTTGCTGCTTTGCACCGCCTAGGGGGAATTTATTTTGGTTAATGAGTAAATTGTATTGTTCCTTGTTGTATTGATTTATCCTAGCGGATATATGCCCATTGCTGGAAGCCAACCAATTGCTGATGGGCAAGGGTATTTGTGCCGATAAGTATTGGGCGGAAAGTACATAAAAAGCAAACAATAATTTTTTCATATTTATATTTATAAAACGTATACATCATTAAATCATCATACCCATTCGCTTTCTGCATCCCCGTCATTTCGAGGCACGAGAAATCTAATTGTAATAATCTTGCATCAATTTCCCGAAAGCTTAAAGCTTTCGGGAAATTTAATACCCGGTTAGATTTCTCCTATCGTCGAAATGACGGGGAGGGGGTGGCTTAACCGAACTAACCTCTATCGAAAACTAGGATAAAATTGCTACTTCTTGCTCTTAATATCCAATACCGTCCTGCCACTTTCATTTTCAACAAAACCAATTACTTGTGCCTCGCCATTAACCCACTTAACGGTAAGCTTTGTATGGCTTTTGTCCCATGAGGTTTTGGGCAACTCATCCCCATTCCTATAAGGGTACAATAATACCTTGTAGGCTGGCGAAACTGCATCTGCAGGTATAATCAGCTTCCTAATTGGCCCGTACTTGCTTTTGGGTATATTGCTTCGCCATTCTTGTATAACTGGCTGCCCTGCATTGTCCGCATTTAAAACCCTTACTAATAACATGGGTTGCTTTTCTGGTATTTTTGCACCTTTCTCCAATATGCCTTCCAAGGTATCTTTGCCAAAACTTGTTAATTGCTTAGGGTCGTTGCCAGTAAGCAGTATATCCATTTCCTTGTCATTGGCCTTGTCTATTTTCACTATTTGAATATCATGTTCCAAGGTTAATATCCAATCAAAATGATGGGTATTTTCATCTTTTGAAATATCATCTACTACCAATGCATAAGGCTTTGAGGAACGGATAATGCCAGCAGTCCTGAATGCCTTTTTAACAGGATAGTTAACCTGCCTCATTACTGGCTTTATGGCTCCATCCGGAAATATCCAATGTGGTGATTCACTTTTAGGCACATTCAAATACGCATAAGGCAGCTTGGTATAGCTAAAATAATTAATGGAATGGTTTTCCAGTTCCCACCCTTTGGGTAGTGGTATTTTATTGCCCCTTACATCTTCGGCTGTATATAAGCCCCTTTTATAATCATATTCCTTCCAGTTCCAATCCCAGGCATATTTTGCATCACCAGTTGCAAATGTGAAGAAAGCCTCATCTTTAAAATCAACCATTGTGGCAGGGGTATATTCTACTTGTGGCTGCTTGTCAATCACTACAACGCTTTGCTTAAAATTATCAAAGGCATGAATGCCCTGCACTGGCGACCAAACCCTGCCTGCACCTGCCAGCATTATCGCATTCCTATCCGAAGAGGGGTGGCCACCGTTTGCTTGGCGTGTGTGCATGTTCAGCATCAGGGCATCTTTGGTATCCCAACTGCTCCTTGTCATCATCAAGGCACGCTCGCCACAAAAAAAGGTATTGCCTAAGCCAAGCTTAGCAGGGTTGCTATTAGTTACATCAAAGTCAGTGGCAAAAATGGCATAAAACAATAAGCCATTGTAGTAGCCAAAGCCATCTGGCCTCACGGGTATATTACTATAATCTTCCCCAACTACGGTACGATATACCCAGTCTATTTTTTTATCATTTGGAAACATATATTTTAATCCCAGCAAATCGCAAGAGGTGAAACCTGCTTCTTTTGCATGGCTACCGCCGAGTAAATCATATTTCACCAAGCCATCTTGTGTGGGGATGACACTATGGGGCAAAAAATGGTTGGCATAAGCCTGTAAGTAAGGATGGCCGGAAATATCCTCGAACCCGTACATTTTTAAGCGTTTGGCAAATGCAATGATGCCATCCATGCCCAGCTGATTTTTGGCTTCGCCCTCATAAGTTGCACCAGACTTGAACCAGCCATAGTTCAATAAATTGCGCCAGCCACGGTACATCCCTTTTACTTTCAGTTCGTTAAAACCTGGCTCCCCTTCAATAGCCAGCACTTCAAACAACCAATTAGAAAAAGAAGCCCAGTTGCTGCGCGAGCCTTCGGCTGTATTGAATGTGCCGTAATTATCATGCGACCAAGTAGTTTGTGCCAACTCATCATGTATAATTTTCTTTTGCTCGGGCGTTAACCAATTGAAAATAAAGTCGTATGTAAATGCCAATTGATATGTTCCTACTGGCTGCTCAATTGGTTTTGTAATATTATTTGCAGCCCTCAATGAATCCCTTTTGGCAACATCAACCTTTAAAGCCGTAACTACAACTTTTGCAAGTTTTTGTGCTGCTAACCCATCGTTATCTATCAAACAACGAAAACCCTCGAGCGAAAAAACACTCCAGTAATATGGAGGGAAACTTCTAGCGGAACCGTCAGCAAGCTTATTGTAATATTCCAAAGCCAGCGAATTATGGTTGTACTCTTCCCCCTTTACCCTTGGTACACCTAGCCTCCATAAGGGCATTTTGCCGTGTAGCCCACCAAACTCGCCTTTAATTACATCGGGCTGTGCATAAAAGTCTTTATCATCGTATTTGCCTTTCATCATTTCTGTCCATGAAAGGATATTTTTCCAAGCTTCTTGCCCGCATTTTGTTTCTTTCAGGTTCTTCCTTATGTCGGGCAAATCTTCTGGCCCAAAATATACACGGGGATGGATGCCGGGTGCAGGCACTTGCCGCAACTTACGGACATTTGTTTGGTCAAGCAGTACATTCCTTGAGCCAAAATCATTTGGCTTTAATGAACCCCATAATATCAACCCAGGCTTGCCATTTATATCAGTATAATTGGAATAAGAATCCGCAGGCTTATCAGCAAACGGAGAAATTGTTTGGGCAAAGGCTATGCTTGCGCATCCTATTGCAACAATACCTATAATTAAAACTGATTTTATCATTTATAAAGCTGTTTTTCTTTATTGCTTTTTTTCACCATATGGTCGCATATGACTCATACATGGATTATGTGCGAGTAAAAAACATGGATTTTTTTGGGTTTTCTTTTATATTTTTCAATTTCCTTATTAATTTTTAATAAGGCTTATTTCTTGCTACTAATATCCAACACCGTCCTGCCACTTTCATTTTCAGCAAAGCCAATAATCTGGGTTTCGCCATTAGCCCATTTAACAGTGAGCTTAGTATGGCTTTTATCCCACGAAGTTTTGGGCAATTCATCGCCATTCCTGTAAGGGTACAATAATACCTTGTAAGCTGGCGAAACAGCATCTGCATGTATCACCAGTTTTCTAACAGGGCTATTTACACTTTTAGGCGTGTTACTGCGCCATTCCTCAATCACTGGCTGGCCAGCATTGTCTGCATTTAAAACCCTAACCAGCAGCATGGGCAGCTTTTCGGGTATTTTAGCACCTTTTTCCATGATTCCTTGCATGGTGTCTTTGCCAAAACCCGCCAACTGCTCAGGGTCGTTGCCCGTAAGCAGTATGTCCATTTCCTTGTTGTTCAATTTGTTTACGCTTACTATCTGTATATCATGTTCAAGGGTCAATATCCAGTCGTAATGATGGGCAGTTTCATCCTTTGCAATATCATCCACTACCAAGGCATAAGGCTTTGCAGAACGGATAATGCCAGCAGTTCTGAATGCTTTTTTCACGGGATAGTTTACTTGCTTTATAACCGGCCTCACGGCTCCATCGGGCAATATCCAGTGTGGTGATTCGCTCCTTGGCCTGTCCAAATAAGCATAAGGTAACTTGGTATAGCTGAAATAGTTGGTGGAATGGGTTTCCAGTTCCCAGCCTTTTGGTAGTTCCACTTTGTTATCCCTTACATCTTGGGCAGTATAATAGCCTTTTTTGCGTTCCTGCTCTTTCCAGTTCCAGTCCCACGTATATTTGGCATCGCCCACTGCAAAAGTGAAAAATGGTTCGTCTTTAAAATCTACAATGGTTGCCGGGCCATATTCTGTCTGTGGCTGCTTGTCTATCACCACAACGCTTTGCTTGAAATTATCAAACGAATGCCCACCCTGGACAGGCGACCAAACCCTGCCTGCACCTGCCAGCATAATGGCATTGCGGTCAGCAGATGGGTGACCTCCGTTAGCTTGGCGAGTGTGCATGTTCAGCATCAAGGCGTCCTTGGTTTCCCAACTGCTTCTTGTCATCATCAAGGCACGCTCGCCACAAAAAAAGGTATTGCCAAAGCCTAGCTTGGCGGGGTTGCTATTGTCGGCATCGAAGTCAGTGGCAAAAATGGCAAAAAACAACAAGCCATTGTAATAGCCGTCTGGCCTGTCAGGTACATTGCTGTAATCTTCACGCATGGCAGTACGGTACACCCAGTCTATCTTTTTATCGTCAGGGAACATATATTTTAGCCCCAGCAAATCGCATATGGTAAAGCCGCCCCCCTTTGCCCTGCTGCCCCCCAGCAAATCGTATTTCACAAAGCCATCCTGCGTTGGTATGATACTATGCGGTAAAAATTGGTTAGCATAAGCCTGTAAGTAAGGGTGGCCAGAAATATCCTCGAAACCATACATTTTCAGCCGCTTTGCAAAAGTGATGATGCCATCCATTCCCAACTGGTTTTTGGCTTCGCCTTCATATGTAGCTCCAGATTTGTACCAGCCATAGTTCATCAAATTGCGCCAGCCACGGTACATACCCTTTACTTTCAGGTCGTTAAACCCAGGTTCCCCTTCAATGGCCAGCACTTCAAATAACCAATAGGAGAAAGTGGCCCAGTTGCTACGGGAGCCTTCGGCAGTATTGAAAGTGCCGTAATTATCATGCGACCAAGTGGTTAAAGCCAGCTCATCGTGCATCGTTTGCTTTTGCTCGGGCGTTAACCAATTAAAAATAAAGTCGTAGGTAAATGCCAGTTGAAATGCACCCACAGGTTGTTCAATGGGCTTGGTAATATTCTTTGCCACCCTTAGCGAATCCCTTTTGGCAACATCGATTTTTAAAGCTGTAACCACAGCTTTAGCTAGTTTTTTCGCAGCTTCCTTGTCGTCATCTATCAAGCAACGGAAAGCCTCCAGCGAAAAAACATTCCAGTAAAAGGCAGGGAAACTGGTAGCCGAACCATCGGCTAATTTGTTGTAATATTCCAAGGCGAGCGAGCTGTGGTTGTACTCCTCCCCTTTTACCCTTGGCACCCCCATCCTAAACAAAGGCACTTTGCCATGCAGCCCACCAAAATCGCCTTTCTGTACATCGGGTTGTGCATATGGGGCTTTGTCGTTGTATTTGCCTTTCATCATCTCCGTCCAGCAAAGGATATTTTTCCATGCTTCTTGCCCACACTTTGTTTCTTTCAGGTTCTTCCTGATGTCGGGCAAATCGTCTGGCCCAAAATAAATACGGGGGTGGATGCCAGGTGCAGGCACTTGCCGCAACTTGCGGACGTTTGTTTGGTCTAACGGTACATTCCTAGAGCCGAAATCATTTGGTTTCAATGAACCCCATAGTATCACGCCAGACTTGCCATTAATATCGTTATAATTGGAATATGAATTCGCAGGCTTGTCAGCAAAAGGGGAAGTTGTTTGGGCAAAGGCTGTGCTTGCGCATCCTATTGCAACAATCCCTGTAATCAAAACTGATTTTATCATTTTAATATTGTTTTTATTTACTTTCTTTAAACAGCCATTTTGTAAAATCATCAGCGGCTTTATTGTTGTCCCAACCATTTTTATAGCCTAGTCTTCCGTTGAGGTATTCGTTATAAAACCAAGGGTCGCCAATTACTACAACCATACCCTTGCCTACTTTGGCAGCCGCCCCTACAATGTATTTTTCTGTTTGGTGTACCAGTATAGGCTTGGCTGTCTTGGATAAGTTTAATGAGCTCACCTCTTTTAAATACACTTTTTTTGCAGTGGTAAAAATGGGATCGCCTTGGGGGATGAGAAAAGCCGCCATTTCATATTTATCGTTGTACACCTTGCTCTTGCTATCGCCATTCAGGTGGATGCCGAAGGTTTCGGTGAGGTGGTTCAGGTGTTCAAATTCCACGTTCAGGGTATCGTTGGCCATTACTACTAGCACACCGCCTTTCTTCACCCATTTGGCAATGGCTTTAATATGTTCATGTTGTATAAAATTGGGGGTTGCCGTTTCTTTCTCCGTGTCTGGGTCCACCATCAGGTAAACAGATGTACCCTTTAAATTCTTTTTGGTTGGCGCAGCTTCCAGACTTTTCAGTGCAAAACCATTCTGTACAAAAACAGCCCCGAGTTTGCTGTAGCCACTTTGGGCGGTGTCTTCCCAAGTATAATGGAAACGCTCCATTTCGCCTTTGCTGTTCTTCTTAAACTCGTGGTTGAAGAAATAATCGAGTATTACGGTTTTTGTTTGGCTGTAGGATACGCCATTGGCCAAGAGCATCAGCAGTATGGCAAAACAATCTTTCATTTTCTTTTTTTTCATTTTTTTTCATTTTTTTTCATTTACCATATAGGCACAATAGGACACATAGATTTTAGAAAGTAAAAAGAGAATACATAGTTTTTTCACTCATTGCCATCCAGTTATATCTACTATTGCATTGTATTAAGAATAATATAGCGCTTCTTATTTTCCGCTTAAACTTTATTCATCCTTGCTTTATTCTTCGTTCAGCCTTCGCAAGTTGTTCGCTAGACATTCTCGAGTTATTCGCAAGTCATTTACCCCGCCTTCGTTCATCCTTCGTTCATCCTTCGTTATAGCTGCGCTATAACTTCGCTCCGCATTTAGGGAGCGTTCGAAAATTAATCGCAAGTTTGTCGGATGTAAATTCAGGTGCTTTTGTTCAACATCTATTAAATTATCTTCACCGAATATCTCCTGGCTTAATTATTCATTTACCATTTTCAATTTCTTTCCACTAGCGGTTTCAATAGCTGAACTCACCATTTTTCCATCCTTCCATTCAACCCTTACGGTTGATTGGCCTTCTGTATGCAGCTTGAAATTTACATTCCATTGCTTGGGGAAAGCGGGCAACAGTAGCACATCGTTACCCACGCATTGCAACAGCATCAATTGCAAGGCGTTTTGCAATACCCCGCCATGGTCTTCGTCTGGCGAATAATCATGCCCTGGCCCCCAGAATGCCGGGAACCGGAAATCGTTGTCTTTCTTGTCTTTTGCATTTTTGAGGCTGCAAATTTTAATCAGTTCATTTTTAGCTGCTTCGGTTTCGCCTAGTAAGGCGGCAGACAAAATATCGTGGTGCCAGCAGCCAACGGTTTTTATCATGCGCTCATTAAATGTATTCTTGGCCAGCTGCAAATCTGGCTTGTTAAGCCCATACACCCGGAAAGGGAAAATGGTGTACAATTCGGGGTTTTCGGTGTTGTGGCGTATGGAATCTGTTTGCTCGGCCACTGCAATTACGGGCTTGCCATTTTTAGTACCCATTGGCAAATCGGGGGCAATGGCTAGGTATTGCTGCCAAGTACTCCGCCGCTGCGTGCTTACAAGGTTGTCTGGAAGGGCAAGCAATGTTTTAATGATATAGGTAAACCCTGCAATATCGGTGGCGGGGTTTTTAGCTTTCCAGTAGGTTTCCATGGCATTGTCGGGATAAAAAACCAGCTTGCCTGTGGCATCCTTTTTAAACCGTTCCGTAAAAAAGCGGAGGGCATCATCTGCTAGGGGCAATAATTTTGTTTTGGCAAAATCAACATCGCCACTGTAATTGTAATAGTCCAGCATCATTGCCAGCAGTTCCAGGGATTGTGTATAATAATGCTGCACATACCCAGGCTTTGAATCGTCTTTTGCTTCGGCTACCAGCCCATAAAATGGGGAGGTCTCGGCAAAACAAACCCCATTTACTCCATACATATTTTTTACTGCTTCCTTATTTCCAGGCACCATGTTGAGGTACATATTGAAAAATGGCTGTAACAAGTCAAAATCGCCAGCGGCCAGCATAGGCCAGTACATGTGCCGTGTGTTCTGCATCCAATAACTGCCGCCCCAGCTCCTGAAATCGCCATTCACGGCAACAGGGTGTTTCATTTTATTCTTGTCAGCAAGCAGCAATGTATCATCCATTGTAAAAATAGAACCATTGTATTTGATAGCATAATTGCCTCTCCCAGCACATGCAGATACGAACCGTTGCAAAATATACGCCCTAGTGATGGTTTCTGCATCCTTGTCGCCATCTAAAAACACCCAGCTACGGTTCCAGAATGCATTCCACCAACGTTTGTGTGCTTCATAGTCGGCGGTAAACAAGGTTGCGTCCCTCATTTTAGATAGTGCAATTTGCTGCCACCCATTGATGGTAGGCTCGTTGTTGGTAGCAACTGTAATGCTGATGTTGCTTTTTTTCTGTGGGGATGAAGAGACCAATGTGGTTTCATCCTTTGTAACCAAGCCATCTCCTTGGGCTATGGCACCAAATTTTAGGTTGGTCAATTGAGGTGTTTTTTTATTTTGGTTTTGGTAAACCCATGCAATTTTGTTGGGCTGGTTGGCAATTATATCATCGATGTGCAGTTTGCTTCTTAGCAACGAGTCTTTAGCAGCCTGTATAGCGGGCGTACGTAACGATTCAAAAGAAAGTGTATATTCATCCGGCTGAAGGCTTGCCGCATCTACATGGATAACTGGGTGGTTGGCATCTACCCAAACCTTTAGGGTTAAATTGTTATTGCCTTTTATGGTGATAGTACCTGTTCTTAGGTCTAATACCTGTGAAGAAAATGCCCCTTCCTTCAAAGGGTTTCCATTGATGTGCAGGCGCATCCTACCAATTTTCAATAACCCTTCCGTGGTGCTAGGGTTCTCAGACCAACTATCTGACTTTCCAATGTAAAAAAGTAAGTCACCCGTTTTTTCAACCCAAACATTCAAGCCAATATCTCCATTGCCTATAGGCATAGAGCCTTTGCTATTTCCACTGGGGGTGTTCCAGAAAACATTGTAGTTGTCAAGGCGTTTTAATACCTCTGCATCTGCCTTGGTTGATTGGGCGTTTATATGCCCAATGGAAAGTAGACAGGCAAAAGCTAAGGCTATATTATATAAATACTTTTTTTTCATTGTTCATTTTTTTACCACGGGTTGCACCCGTGGCTACTAATGTAAGGTGCATTTCAAAACTTCTCTAATTGCCTTACTCTTAAATTGCTAAACCCACCCCCTAACCCCCTCCGAGGAAGGGAAAGCGAAGAACTAAGCGAAGATTTAAAATGGACGGTTTTATTAATCTCAATTTTCCTCCTTCGTGCTTCTTTGTGCTTTTGTGCCTTTGTGGCTATTTCTATTTCACCAATGGCTCGTATTTAAACCAATCAAAATCTGCATTGGCGGTAGATTTTTGCCCATTGCCAGCGGCATACAGCCCTATGATTACGCCATTGTAGCCCCCTGAAACTTCTGTACCTAAGAACCTTGTGTTTATTTTGCCAATCTCAACTGCTGCTCCTTTGTCCTGCTTATAATAGAAGGTATATATTTTTTTATCCCCTTGTACCATCAATTCCACCTCGCCATCGGCAATAGGTATTTGGCGCATCGTTTGGTTCAATGAATCCAATGTGTAGCGGAGATTAATTTGCCTTTTGCCCCCTTTGGTGCTGATAAAGCAATCGTAATGGAAGCGGTTATCCATCATCATCGTCAGGCCTGCTTCTTCATTTGCTTTTTTTGGGTTGAAATCTATTTTGGTAGAAGCCGTAAAATCGAAGTGTTGTTGCCGCCTTGCTATCAAGGTTGGCGATTCCCAATCGTAGAGACTGTATTCAGCGCCTTTTAGGCGTATATATCCTGGGCGTTCCGATAATGAATAATTTGCAGAATCTGGGTTGCGGAGGTGTAGCCACTCATAGCTTAATGGCCTGTCGAAACCAGTGAACACGGTGGTATTAAAAGGCTGTGGTATTGCTGCTTGGTAGTTGGGCGGCGTTTTCTTGATGGTTATATCGCTTTGACCATTCCCATTCACGGTAGGCCAGTCGCCGTCAGGCCATTCAACAGGGGTTAGGCAAGTTTCCCGGCCAATAAAGTGTATGCCATCTACCGCAGGGCGGAAACCAAGGTGCACCATCCACCAACTGCCATCGGTAGCCTGTATCATGTCTGCATGGCCGGTGCCTTGTAATTGGCTGTAAGACATGCGGTTGGTTAATATGGGGTTGTGCGGGCAACTTTCGTAAGGCCCCCAGATATTGCTGCTCCTCCCAATAGCTACGGAGTGGCCATAAGCCGTGCCACCTTCGGCCGTTTGCAAATAGTAGTACCCATCTTTTTTGTACATGTGCGGGCTTTCCACATAGGTGCCGCCACTACCCTTCCAAATTTCTTTTATGTCGCTAAGCCTTTTGCCTGTTCTACTATCAATTTCCGATTGGTAAATAGCCCTTGGGTCGCTGGATTTTGTACCACGGTTAGATATAAAATAGGTCTTGCCATCTTCGTCCCAAAACAAAGAAGGGTCAATGCCGCTTTGGTCCACATGGATGGGTTCGCTCCAAGGCCCTGCTGGGTTGGTTGCTGTAACATAAAAATTGCCATAACCCATATTGCCCGTAACCAAGGTAACCACCATGTAAAATACTCCCTCGTGATAGCGGATGGTGGGTGCATAAATGCCATTGGAAGGCTTGCAATTTTTCAAAGGCAATTGGGATGCCCTGTCCAGCACATTGCCAATCTGCTGCCAATGCACCATATCGGTACTGTGCCAAACTGGCACACCAGGAAAATACTCGAAACTGCTGTTTACAAGGTAATAATCGTTGCCCACGCGGCAAATACTAGGGTCTGGGTAAAAACCGGGGATGACAGGATTTTTGTAGCCTTGTGCTATGCTAGCACTCAAGCTGAATAAGAATATTAAGCAAGCAAGCAACATTTTTTCAAGATAAGCCACAGCAACCATTTATATCGTTCTTAAAAAGAACGCAATGGTAACATTTAATTTGCGAAAGGGATTGCTTGCATGTGTACAACACTATACCGCATGGGGCAGAATGGATTGAAACCAGAGGGCAAATCCTAATGCAGGCAGTTTGCCTGAGCCGGATTAATGTGAATATTTGATACTACCTGGCCATTCCCATTTCAAAAGATCATTACTCCAGGCAATTCCAATCGATGAATTTCTGTCAAACCCTCCCTCCAGTTCACTTTTAGGACCAGAACCATGAAAAAACATTAAATACTTTCCAAAATGATTATCCTTTTTCAAATTAAGGACGGCACCAGCAGTAATTCTACCCTTTGCCCAATCCCATTCATTTTGCCCTAATGTAATGAGACTTCCCCAATTAACCCAATTTTTTAAATCTGAAGAGCGTTTAATAGCTATACCATTTGCAGGAGAATGCACTAAAGTGTATTGACCCTGTTCAACTAATACACATACATTTTCACCTGATTGTACAGATCCAACAAATGTCCAATTTTCAAAATTATAACTGTAAGACATGCTTACGCCATTTTGTTTAAAAAAGCACCACCATTTCCCTTTTACATCTTTATCCTCGACCAAATATGGATCAATCATCCTTCCCATATCAGCAGCTTTTATGCCTGGTCCTTTAACTTTTAATATTTCTGGCTTAGTCCACTCTATTAGGTTTTTGCTTCGCATTATGAATACCCTTGCATCATTCGTTCCAAATCGTGGTTTGTCTTCGGATGTGTAATTGGGTCGTGGGTATGTTTGCAAACATAAAATCCATTCATTTCTATATCTAATAATATTTCCAGGACTACAAAAATCCAATGACTGATCCCGAGGTGTAATAATCTTAATGGGACTCCAATTTTTCAGGTCATAAGATGTGCTAAAGGCAGTATATGAATATATCAACCCTTTTTCCGTTTTTACTAACGTGAAAAACAAGTAAAAAACATTTTCGTGAAATAAGATGGCAGGGTCACGGAATGCTGTAGTATTATCACCTTTAAAAATAATGGGGGATTCTAAAGCTCCTAATAATTTAGATTGTGCTTTTATAGAACAGGCAAACCTGATTAAAAGTAGGAATGTAAAAATTCTTATATTGATTTTGCCCATTTTTATCTTTTAAATCCTAGTGTGCCATATTTTTATTTGCTCTTCTATAAACTAACCCCCCCACTCACTACAATCGACTTTGAAGAACCGCCTACTTCTATTGTGTAGTCGCCTTTTTCAGTTGCCCATGCGTTCTTGTCTTCGTCGTAATACTGGAAAGCATCTTTTCTTAGTTGTATGGTAACCGTTTTTGTTTCCCCAGGTTGCAGGAATACTTTTTGGAAACCTTTCAGTTCTTTTTCCGCACGGGCAATGGCTGTTTTATTTTTATGTACATACAACTGCGTTACTTCCCCGCCATATACTTTGCCGGTGTTGGTAATGGTAAAAGTGGCCGTAACAAGCCCGGCTGCATCTTTGGCTACTTTCAGGTTTTTGTAGGCAAAGTCGGTATAAGAAAGCCCATGGCCAAAAGCAAATTGCGGCTCTACTTTGTAAGTGTCATAATAACGGTAGCCTACAAAAATACCTTCCCTGTAAACTGCTACACCATTTTTGCCGGGGAAATCGCCCATTTTGTGTGCAGGCACATCTTCCAGCACTTTAGGGAAGGTAACAGGCAATTTGCCCGAAGGGTTTATTTTACCAAAAATTACTTCTGCCAAGGCTGTCCCACCTTCCATGCCACCGTACCAAGCTTCTATTATGCCTTTTGTATTGCCCACCCATTGTGTCATATCTATTGGCCCGCCACCTATCAATACGACTATTGTATTGGGGTTGGCTTTTACTACCGCTTTAATCAATTCATCCTGGCCAAAAGGCATTTTCATGTCTGGCTTGTCCACGCCTTCTGCATCAAAAGCATTATCATCCCAAACAGCATAGTTGTAGCCATGCGCCCAACCGCCTACTACTATTGCCACATCCGATTTTTTGGCAGCTTCCACAGCATCATTTATCATGGCTGTTGTTGGTGTGGCATTGCGGGCAATGGTATAGCCTTCGGCATAATTAAACACAATGTCTTTGGCTATGCTTTTCAATCCTGCCAATGGCGTGATTTCGTATAAGGCTTTTACCTGCGAACTACCACCGCCCATGGAGTTTTTACGGGTTGCATTGGCACCAATGATGGCAATAGATTTAGTTGTAGCCAAACTTAATGGCAAAATATGAGCTTCATTTTTCAACAATACTATTGACTCTTCGGCCACTTTTTTAGCCGTGGCAATATGTGCTGCCGAGCCATATTCGCCTGGGGAGGTTTTGCTGAACACTTCTGTTTTAAACATTACCCTCAATATCCGCCTTACCTTTTCGTCCACAATAGATTCTGGCATTTTGCCGCTTTTTACCAATGCCACTACCGTGTCGCCCAAATAGAAATTGGGGAAACTCATTCGTGGTGTGCCAATATCGCTGCCCATTTCCAGGTCGGTGCCGTTGTATAAAGCTTCCATCGTATTATGGACAGCTCCCCAGTCGCTCATTAAAACACCTTTGAAGCCCCACTCCCCTTTCATTATCTTATTTACTAGGTATTCGTTATGCGTGCAAAACTGCCCACGGAACTTATTGTACGCACCCATGATGGTGTTTACATCCCCTTCCATCACAGCGGCTTTAAAACCTGGCAGGTAAATTTCCCGCAATGCCCTTTCGCTCATTTGTACATCCACTGTACCCCTGTCCACTTCCTCGTTATTGGCCATAAAGTGTTTCACGCAGGCAGAAGTGCCTTGGCTTTGCACGCCTTTTATATAGCCCACCACCATTTTAGATACCAAATAAGGGTCTTCGCTTTGGTACTCGAAATTCCTGCCGTTAAGGGGCGAGCGCATGATGTTTATGCCAGGCCCCAGAATTACATTTTTGCCACGGTACTTGGCTTCGCTGCCAAGTACTTTGCCAAATTCAAAACCTAGGGAAGGATTCCATGTAGAAGCCAATGCCACGCCTACAGGAAGGTAAGTGCCAGAATCGTTTACATCTTTCAGTTCGCCCCATCCCCTGCCATGCTCCAGCCTTACGCCATGCGGCCCATCGGAAGTTACCAGTTCGGGTATGCCCAACCGTGGCACGCCCGCCGATGTAAAGGAAGAATTGGCATGTATCATCCTTACTTTTTCTTCTATTATCATTTTTTTAATCAGGGCATTTATCTTTTCTTCATTTTGGGAAGATGTTTGTGCTTTTGCTACGGAGATAAACCCTACGATGGATACAATGCCCACCAACAATTGTTTTTTCATACTTTTTTATCCTTTCTTGTTTACTTGTTTTCGACTATTTATGCAATCATTATTAGAAAAGTAAAAATACAGCGTGAACACTTTCGTGTAGTTATCTATTTGATTATAATAGGGTGGTATTTTGTTAATTGAAGGGGATTTAAACTGCCAAGCATAAAGTTTTCTCAAAGAAACATAAAGCAGGTTGTTATATCTTTTATAGCCCACCTTTCTCCTCATTATCCAGCACCTGTCCCGCTTTCAGCGGCTAGATGAAGATTGGGCAAAAGCGTAGTAACGTCTAACCGTTGTCCAAAACCCTACTTCCCGAAAGTTTAAAATTTTCGGGAAGTAGCCGTTTAAGCCCAGCTGGAATTGGGAAATCCCTCTTATATATTTAGGCGAGATGCGCTGGCCTAACATCTCGCCCAGCAAAGATGGGGTTACCAAAACTTAAAACTAAATAACAATATTCCATTCTATTTCTACAATCGCAGCAACCCAATCTTATTCATCGCACTAATGGGCTTATTGTCCCAGAATAATTCAAAGTCTTCCAGCCCGGCGGCTTCATAACTTTCTTTTACTTCTTGCAAAGTGGTGGTTTTTAAATGGCTTACGGATAATTTTTCCAATATTGTTGCTAGCCATTCCCCTTCTGGCAGGCTGGTTTTGATGTTGAAGGTTTCCTTTTTTGTTTGGAAAGTAAGGGATGCCATCTGCCACTGGTTGCCTTTTTTTGATTTGGTAAATTCTTCTACCAATGGGGCTTTGCCCAGCCAAACTATTTTGGCATTGGGTTTAAAGGTGGTGGGTTCTGCTTCTAGCAGGGCATTGACAATATAATCAGGGGCAATTTTTGTTTTGGGCACTTTAAAATCGAACCAGTTTTGCAAAGGGTCGTCCAAGCAAAGGTTGTGCATGAAATTCAGCAGCGACTTTTTTAGCCCAAAGCCAAAAGTTTCGTGGTCTGTGCCTGTGCTATCGGTAAATGCTATATCGTTGTTGGCAAAGCTGCCTAGTGTTTCTGTGTCCTTTTTTACACCGTATATATCGGGGTTCAGGCCAACGGGACTGTGGGCAGTCATGGCAAATTGGTGCCAGAAGGCAGACTGCAATACGCCCGCTTTAAACATTTGCCGCACCATTTCCAGCGAGTCGATAGTTTCCTGCGTGGTTTGGGTGGGGAACCCGTACATGAGGTAGGCATGTACCATGATGCCTGCCTCGGTAAAGTTGCGGTTTACCCTTGCCACTTGCGCCACGGTGATGCCTTTTTGTATTAATTCGAGTAAACGGTCGGAAGCCACTTCCAGTCCGCCAGAAACTGCTATGCAACCAGCCGCTTTGAGTAGCAGGCATAAATCGAGCGTAAAGCTTTTTTCAAACCGCACGTTTGTCCACCAGCTTACCACCAGTTTACGCCTAAGTATTTCCAAAGCCAATGCCCGCATGAGGGCGGGTGGGGCCGCTTCATCTACAAAGTGGAAACCGTTCTGGCCTGTTTGGGCTATGATGGTTTCCATGCGGTCGCACAGTATTTGGGCAGTAATGGGTTCGTAGCGTTGGATATAATCCAGCGAAATATCGCAGAAAGTACATTTGCCCCAGTAGCATCCATGTGCCATGGTGAGTTTGTTCCACCGGCCATCGCTCCAAAGGCTGTGCATGGGGTTTACTATTTCTATGGCAGAAATGTATTTATCCAGCAAAAAATCGCTATAATCTGGCGTTCCTACCTGACCTTGTTTATAATCAGTACAAAGCTGGTTGTTGAAATAAGTAACTTTTCCATCCACTAGCGTAAAACAGCGTTTAAGGGTTTCAACTGGGGCTTTGCCTTCTATATGGTAAATAAGGTTTTCTATTGGGGCTTCGCCATCGTCAAGTGTAATAAAGTCGTAAAACTCAAATACACGGGCATCGGATAGTGAGCGAAGTTCTGTATTGGCAAAGCCGCCGCCCATGGCCACTTTTACGTTTGGGTAATGGGTTTTTATCCATTGCCCGCAACGAAGGGAAGTATAAAGATTGCCGGGGAAAGGAACAGAAATAGCGACCAGCTTGGGTTGAACCTGCTGCATCCTTTCTGCCAGTATGGCCAATAACAATTCATCAATATAAGTATAAGGCTGCTGCAAGGCTTGGTACAAGCCATCGAAACTATTGGCAGACCGCCCGAGGCGTTCTGCATAGCGGCTAAAGCCAAAATGAGGGTCGATACTGGCAGAAATAAAATCGGACAAATCTTCCAAATACATGGTGGCTAGGTGCTTGGCTTTGTCTTGTATGCCCATGCTGCCAAAAGCCCAGTTAAGGTCGTCCAATTGGGCAAATCGGGATGCTTCGGGCAGTAAATCACGTTTGCAAATAAGGTTGGCCAGCGTTGGGTTTTTGCCTTGCAAGAAATGGACTACTTCGTCTATGGTGTTGATATAATCTTCACGCAGGGCGAATATCCTAGCGGTATTTTCTGTAAAAGGTGCTGCCCCTTCCCTATTTGCTGCTGTGTTGAACATTTGTTGCAGCCCTTGTTTGCTAAACAAGGCAAGGGTTACCTCTATGCCCAAATCTGCCTGAAAGGCAGTTATGTTTTTGGTATTGAGAAATCCTTTTAAATAGGCCGTGGCGGGGTATGGCGTATTTAACTGCGTGAAAGGCGGCGTGATAAGGAAAACAGTAGCACTCAAATTCAACTGAAAGCGTTTAGGTGCAAAAGTAAGTTATGAGTTATGAATTATAAGTTATGAATTACACTTACACTACAAATTCATCATTCATAACTCATAATTTATCCTCTGTTCCCAATCGTTCATTAGCTTACCCCATAGTCTTATTGGCAATCAAAACCATTTTTTGCATCATTCAGCAAAGTATTCTTTAAAAAAGGCAAATAATATTGTGTTGCTATATTCTTATTTAAAACGATTGTTAAACAAAGATTGCCATTTATGAAACAAAATTGCTATGCATTTTGCTGCCCATCCTTTTTGGACAGCGTTTATGTTGAAGCCAAGCTACTACCACGCAAAGGTTGCTTGGCTTTTTTATTGGGCATAATTGCCAGTGCCTTGCTAGGCTCGGCGTCCACTGCCCAAAACTATTACCCTGGAGGCTTGCCCGCATCCGTCATTAATGTATGGCATGATGCATCTGACCCCAGTAGCCTAACTTATAGCACTGGAATCACTTACGCTTCTACAGGATTAACTGGCAGCGGTACCATCAGCACCAATACCATTACTACCACTGCTACTGTAAGCGGGTTGGCAACGGGGAACATTGTCCGTTGGGGCAGCAACACGGTAGATTATACGGTACAAAGCATAAGCGGTACCACCATTACCCTTACATCGAACCTGTTGGCAACATTCTCTGCGCAAACCATCAACAGGAAAGACTCCAACCTACTAAGCCAATGGAGCGACAAAAGCGGCAAGAACATGCACGCAGTGCAGGCAACAGTAGGCTCCCAACCTATGCTGAACACTTTGAATGGCAAAAAAATTGTAGAGTTTAACGGTACTAAACTATTGGGTGTGGCCGACAATGATTACTTAGATCCTACCACGGGCTACAACCTAGCACAAGCTATTTATGTTTACAGCGATGCGCCTACTAGCGTTACGGATTTTAGAAATGGTACTTATACTAGAAACAATGGAGGTTTGAATACCAATACACCCACTATTGCAGTGCGATATAGTACTACGGACAGTAAATACGAAACTGGCTTATCGCAAAATAATTCTGGGATGATGATTACGAGTGTGGCAGATTTGCGAAACCAATGGAGCATGGTAGAAAACTATGTAACTGCTGGTTACAACAAAGCTTATGTTACCCTAAATGCAGGCACAACAGTTAACAATGGTATTTATACAGTAACTTATACCAATAATACCAACGCACTAACTATTGGCAACAGAACCACTTATCCTACAGCGGTACATTGGGGCGTAAGCGAAACCGTACTTACTGGTAGCCCTATTGGCAATGCTGGAAGAAAGATTTTAGAAAGTTATCTCGCTTGGAAATGGGGCATGCAGTCTAAACTTCCTAGTAGTTTACTCAATTTATTCAATCCATCCAATATTTCTTTCAACAATAAGTTAGTAGGTATTGGCAAAGAAGCCAATGGCGATAGCATTGTAACTACTGGTTCTAATGACGGGCTTGGGTTTACCAATACCAGCTTTCTAAAAGATTCTGGCGATTATATTATTGCTGCACACAATGGATTAACGGGTACAGGTAGCATTGCTACAGATTTCACACGTAGTAATAGGATATGGTGTCTTTCCAAAACAGATGCAAGCAACAATGGTGGGTTGATTAGTTTATTTTTCAATTTTACTTCACTTGGTCTTACGCTAGATACTACCAATAACTATTACAACATCCTGTTTAATGCAACTGACCCCACATTTGCTACAGGCACTAACTCTTTTATCACCACTAATTCTTTTACCCAAGATGGAAGCGGTACGCAACTATCTTTTTCTTTAGATGCAGCAAATCTTTCCTCAGGCTATTATACAGTGGTTTATACGCCAAAAGCAACCACTACTTATACCACTACACCCTATGCACCTGCTGGTTTGGCAAAAAGCCAATACAATTTGTGGTTTGATGCAAGCGACACTAGTACTATTACAGTAGCTGGTGGCCTAATTACCAAATGGGTTGATAAGGCCAACGGCTTGCAAGCATTGCCTTACGGCACTGGCTACAACCCTGTTTTGAATACACAAAATGGAAAGTATATCGTAGAATTTAATGGCGTAAAAGCATTGAGCATTGCCGATAACCCATTGTTGGACCCATCAACGGGCTATCATTTGGCACAAAGTGTTTTTGTGTACAGCGATGCACCCACTTCGGTTACAGATTCTCGGGTTGGTACTTACAGCCGCAATACGTTTGGATCCAACACCCCACAAATCGGCATCCGGTACAGTACCACTGATACCAAGTATGAACTGAATCTATGTAGAAACAATAGCTTTTACAACATTAATACACAGCCTGACTTGAGGAATACTTGGTCGTTAGTGCAGAATTATGTACCTATGGGTTATGCCAATATGTATATAGCCTTGAATGGCGGTGCTACCGAAACCGATACAGCTAGTTTTATTGATTTCTCTAGTGCCGCCAGTCTTGGTAATAGATATACTAGTGCTGCAAGTGTGCATTGGGGCATCGGCGAAACCTTGCTTACAGGTGCATCCGTGGGCAATTCCGGCAGAAAAATTATTGCGAGCTATTTGGCTTGGAAATGGGGTTTCCAATCCAATTTGTTTAGTGGGCAATTGAGCCTTTTCAATCCTTCCAACACAGCTTTCTCCAATAAATTGATTGGCATAGGCATGGATGGCATTACCGATAGTATCACTACTACCGCCACGCACGAGGGGCTAAGTATTGCGAATGGGAACGGTATAGCTGGCTTTCTTCGCGAAGCAGGTGATTATATGATGGCTGCGCACAATGCAGCTACTGGCACTGCCACAATCGGCACTTATTTCACCCGTTGGAACAGGGCTTGGTTTATCAACAAAACAGATGTGAATGGCTTTGGTGGAAACGTGAACCTCACTTTCGACTTTGCAGAATATGGGCTGAATGGCTTGGTAGATATGCTTAGTAAAAGCTACTATATACTCTATAACGCCACAGATGGCTCTTTTGCAAGTGGCAATAACTATATTATTCCAGTAAGCTCTTATCAAAAAAACAGTGGAACTAACCAAATTTCCTTTTTGCTAGAAGCGGCAAATTTGTCCTGTGGTTATTACACAATAGTTTATGGTGGCAATGAGAAACCTACATCTACTATTCCATTTGTTACCAATTTTACAGCACCTACAATTACTATTGCGCCTGCGCCATTGTTAACCAATATTGTAGCAGGCAATACTGTGAACTATATTAATTGGAATACGGATAGCATAGCTTATGCTGTTGCCTACTATAAAATTTATGTATCTGTGAACGGTGGTGCCAAAGTGCTGCTTGATAGCGTGCCCGCTACACAAAAAAGCTATGCACACTACAACCTAACTAATGGCAGCAGCTATGCTTATACTGTTACGGCCCTGTATGCATTGGGTAAGGAAAGTGTTGTTAGTAACAGCCTTGCTGGCGTGCCAACCGTAAATACGCCCACTTGGGCTGCTACCCCTATGTATGCAGGTACTGGCAAAGTAGTGATGAAGGCAGCCACAGCGTTTGCCAACCTGCCTTTCAAGTATTATTTTGAGGCGGTAGCCGGCGGTGGGCATACCAGCGGTTACATGGCAAGCAATATTTATACCGATACAGGTTTAACCAATGGCAATACCTACTCTTATCATTTCAAATACCAAGATAGCACAAAGGGCGTTTCCACAGAATCTGGTTGGTCATCTACAGAATCTGTAACGCTTGCCGATTCTGCCCGTGGAGGTTTTACGTACAATTTATTGTATTTAGACCCTACCACTATTGATGCCCCCAATGGTATTTTTCCAAGCATTGCCAATCCAACACAACAAGATACTACTGGTTTACGCTTTATAAAAAATGCGCCTGCATTCGGCATCCATCCAAGATTGTATTGCAACCCAGATGATACAACCGATATTAAAAACAGAATGCTCAACACTTATAGTGGAAGGGCGATTAGCCGTATTATACATGCCAATACTGTTTTGGTACAACTAGGCGTTTCGGGGTATAACAGAAATGCAGCTTACAGTAAAGATACCATGGGGATTCTCATTCTTAGTAATGTAGGCGCTAGCGATATAAAAAGCTATTACGATAAATTAGCCGTGGGCGATACCACAGGTTATTACAATCTATGGGGTGGAAATAATGTGAAAATTGCCTACCAACTAAGCTTCGAGGCTTATGAATGTTGGTTATACAAGGGTACTACTGATGTTACTACTGGCACTTCTTACACTAACCGTGCGGTTAAACTGGCAGCAGCCATCACCACATGGGCAAGGGCTACGCTTACAGACCCTAACCCTGCCAATGCTCTAAGCTATGACAACAGGGATAGGATTGGCGGCTACAACATGGCTTTGATATACGATTTCCTTTACCCACAAATGGCTGCTAGCCAAAGAGACACGATACGTTTGGTGCTTTCTAAAATAACATCCAGGCCATCAGACTTGCATGCTTATCAAACCCCGTCTTACACATTCATTAGCAACCATGCAACATTTGGCTACGAAATATACCCCAACCTTGCTATTGAAGGCGAAACAGGCTACACTACCAGTGCAGATAGTGGCATAAAAAATTGGTGTAGGAGTACCTTCAATTTCCTTAACAACGGCATTTATACGCAAACAGGTAATTTTTACGAGGCCATTGGCAAAGACCAAATAAATGGGGCATTGCTTGTACTACTTGCCAAAAGGGGGTATAGTTTCTTAGGGCATCCTTCTGTACGTAATTATGGCAAAAAATTCCTGCCAGCTATCACGCAGCCTTTCGGGTATTCCTTTGTTGGGGCAGATGTTTTAGGTGGCACCAGTGCCTATGCCAATACAGTATATGATCCTGCAACTGGTGACTTCCGCTTTAATAATTTAGATATTTTGGGACTTAAATGGAGTATGCCAAAAGACACCGCTATCGACTTTGTGTGGAGAAACTATATCCAAAAGCCCAAAGCCAATCAACCAGTTGTCAACAACTATTATTCCTATGTTACAATGAATGCCAGCCCTTCATATTTCAATTTTAATATACCGGGTGCCATTTTTGCTAACGATTATTTTTCTATGCCCTTCGCAACAGAATCGCAGGCTGCATACAATAGTAATAAGATGTACTTCGACTCCTTAGGTGGCTTTGCTGTTATGCGTAGTGGTTTCGATTCTGCATCGGCCACGCTGTTTTACCATAGCAGGCAAGACCTGGGTGGCCACACATTGCCCAATAAAGGCAACATTATGTATAGTGCCTTGGGCCGGATTTGGTTTCAATCGCCATGTACGAGTAATAGTAGTTCTCAAATTGCGTGGGTAAACACGTCCAATTCATTTTCAGGTGTTTTAGTGAATGGATATGGCCAATCATCCGATTCTACTAGTACTAGTTCAAGCACTAGTTTCCATACGCCACCCTCTAAAATGGTTGACTTTAAGAATACTACTGGCCTGCAATCTATTGCCAGCGATATGAAAGAGTCATTCAACTATTTATGGAGCCAAGGAGTGTTTCCTGCATCAATAGAAAACCCTAACCTTTTTGTGCCCGGCGCATTGAAAGTAACAGAAAGCCAAAATAGCTTCCGATATAGCCCGGGCTATTTCTTCGATAATTTTAGTTTTTACAATAGCCTTAGTTATGTGACTGGTATGCCTTACGACCAAGTTTATTACAATAAAACAGTTAAGATACCTTCTCCTCATATCGTACAGAAAGCATTTAGGACTGTTGCCTTGGTTCCCGCTTCCAAGCCTTATGTGCTATTGGCAGATGATGTGCAAAAAGACAATACTGTAAACAACTACAAATGGTTAGGCCAATTGGCCAAAGACTTGAATATTAGCAGTACAGTGGTGAGCCTAGTAGACAGCAATTACCGCAATGATATTATCATTAGCGAGCCATCTGGCACGGGCAGCCGAAAACTGCTGGTAAGAGTGCTGAACAACACGGGTGCCGTGAACCCTACTGTGCCAGGCATAACAGATTCGTTCAATATCCTTTCCACTAAAAGGTTGATATTGGAAAGCAATAGCGTTGATGCCAAGTTTAAAGTGATGTTATTTGCCTACAACACAGGCGATGCACTCCCCAAAACCAAGTGGAATGCAGCGCATGATACTTTGCAAGTAGGCTTTACAGATTCAGTAAAAACATTTGCGTATAAGCTAGATGCGAGCGGGCGTACCAATATTGTTTTGGTGAACACATTAGCCAATACTGGTTTTGCTGCCCCTGCAACAATTGCCCGTGTATTGCCCGATTCATTAAGTAGTAATGCAAAACCTGCTTTCGGGGTATATCCAAACCCTGTGGCGGGTGGTCGTGCCAATTTGCAATTGAGCAATATCAACAAAGGCATATATACCGTAAATATCATGTCTGCCGCTGGTATATTGGTAAAACAGATTACGCTTAGGCACGAAGGGGGCAATGCCCGCTTTCCCATTTCCCTGCCTTATTCTAAAGGTATATACCTGATAGAACTGAGTGGCACTAAAAACAGGTTTTCCAGTAAGATGCTGATAGAATAAGATTTCCGGTAATAATATGAAATTCGAATGGAGGCAGTTACAGTAACATGTAGCTGCCTCTTTTTTTACCATTGTTAAATGATTTGCATGATTTTTAATGATTGAACCCCTAGCCTGAAAGGCTTTTATTAAGATGATTTTCGCAAACCATTTTCTGTACAGTATAAAATGGAAATTGTGGCATTAACAATACTTACCCCAACAACTCTTCTAGCATACCATACACTTTACCCAGTTCTTCCAATGTAATACAATATGGCGGCATAATATAAACCGTATTGCCTAGTGGGCGGATGTATATGCCTTGTTCCATAGCTTTTTGGGTAATGGTGGTAGAAATATTATTTAGATAGCCATCCTGTCCTTCTGCTATTTCAAACGCTAGTATAGTACCTAGGGTGCGAAGGGACTCATGTCGTAAGTCGTAAGTTGGGCGAGATTTGGTCGGGAGTCGATCGGGAGTTGAGTTGGAATTGAGGGTCGTGAGATGGTTGGCAAAGACTTTGTTCTGGGTAGAAATCCAGTCTATTTGTTGCTGGCATTCGGGCTTTAGCAATAAATCAAGGCTGGCAAGGGCTGCTGTGCAGGCCAATGGGTTGGCTGTAAAGGAATGCCCGTGGAAAAAAGTTTTTAGCTTGTCGTCATTTACATAAGCCTGGTAAATTTTATCCGTACAGGCGGTGATGCCCAATGCCATGGTACCACCCGTAAGCCCTTTGCTAAGGCAAATGATGTCTGGCTTCTCGGTCATGTATTCACTGGCAAACAGTTTTCCTGTGCGGCCGAAACCAGTCATTACCTCATCGGCTATGCAAATGATGCCTTGCTGCTTTACGGCTTTTAATAGTTCGTCCATCCACTTGGCCTCATACATTTTTATGCCGCCGGCACCTTGTACCAATGGTTCATAAATAAATGCAGCAATTTCTTGCCCTTGGCTTATAACTATTTGTTTAAGCTGGCTAATATTATCCGCATTCGGGGTATCAATAAATATAACTTCAAATAGTTTGTCGTGGAAAGCAAGCGTAAATACGCTTCGGTCGCTCACGCTCATGGCCCCAAAAGTATCTCCGTGGTAGGCATCGTTGAAAGCGAGGATTTTGGTTCGTTCACCGTTGAACGTTGACTGTTGACTGTTGACTGTAATTTGTTCACTGTCAACTGTCAACTGTCCACGGCTATTATTCCACCAATACTGCAAAGACATTTTTAAGGCTACCTCGGTAGAGGTACTGCCATTGTCGCTATAAAATATGCGTGCAAAATTGCCGGGGATTATCGGCAACAAACGTTCTGCCAAGGATACAGCAGGCTCGTGGGTAAAGCCTGCAAATATTACCTGCTCCAGTGTAAGTGCCTGCTGGTACAGTTTTTCTGCTATGTATGGGTGGGCATGGCCGTGTAAGGTTACCCACCAGCTACTAATGGCATCTATGTATTCATTTCCCTGCTCGTCAAATAACAATGTCCCTTTTCCTTTTACAATAGGCACGGGCGGCTGCCTGTTTTTTTGTTGTGTGAACGGATGCCAGATAACGGCATGGTCCCTTTCCTGCAATGTCATGGTGCAAAGGTAAGTGGTAAGTGATAAGTCATAAGTGGCAAGTCATAAGTAGTAAGCAGTTTATAGTAAGAAACTAAAGTATATTGTTCACAGCTAAAGCTTGCTACCAAGATGATAATCTGTTAATTAATTACATAATGGCTGCCAACAGGCAGCAATCATCTTTTAATTGGCTTCTATTTTGCTAATACTATTCATCAAAGTTGCTTCCGAGTAAAATGCTTGCATTTTAAATACAGGCAATGTATTTAACCCTACATTTTTTGAACGATAGATGCCCTGCCATATGAAAATTGCAAATTGTTTTATTGCTTTTATGCTGTTCTTTTTTGCTTTTCAGGATGCTGCCGCCCAGGCTTATAATGCACTAAATGGGTCGGCTTATGGCGGGGTATTAAGTAATTTTACAAACCCTGCAAGTGCCATTAACACGCCTTTTAATTGGGACATTTCCATATTGGGTTGGCAAACGAACACAGCCAACAATGCAGCCAGCATCAGCAACCTGATAACTGCTAACCTCAATAAGGCCAACATTAAAAAAATTATCGTGCAGCCAACCGAAGGATATAGTTCACGGAGCATAGACAATGATGCTGATTTCCACCTGCTGAATTACAGGCATAATATTGGGACAAAAGGCTGCTTTTCCATTGGGCTAAGGGCAAGATCCTATACCCACGCCGTAGCTGACCCATTTAGCTATACCAATACCATTAGTGGGCTGTACCCTTTTTTGCAATATAATGCTTACCGTAGTTCCACTCCTTTTAATGCCAGCATTTACAACGAGGCATGGCTTGAAACCAACATAAGCTATGCGGTAGTGCTGCAGGAAAATGAAGGTTCTAGGCTTACAGGCGGCATTACGCTTGGTTTATTGCGAGGCTTGTCTGGCATTTATGGCGCTATTGACAACCTAACTTATAAAACGAGTACCACAGGTATCCATTCGCCCACTAGCAACACAGGCATTATTGCTTTGTACTCGGCCAATTACTCGGTGCTGGACGAGCGAGATGGCGACTTGCAAAACATCCTTCATTTTAAGTCTGCTGCTAAGCTAAGCATTGGTGCAAGCATTGGGCTTGAATACCTAGTGAAGGAAAATGTAGTAGAAGAAGCCTATAGCCCCGACCACTATGCTTTGAAAATTGGGGTAAGCATCATGGATATAGGGCAAAACAGGTTTAGCACTGGCAAGTATTCGTTCCGCCTGCAAAACCCCAAGGCTAACGCTACCGATACGGGCTTTGTGCATCAACTAGCCACGCCTACTGTGTATGGTGGGGCAAAAGAAATAATTGGGAGCAAATTCAACGACACATTTTCTTTAGCCCCTAGCTATACCATGAGCCTGCCCACAAGGCTGGTGCTATCAATAGACAAGCCGCTTGGGGATAATTTCTATATCAATGGCATGGCCACTGTTAACTTTTACCAATCGAATGCGAGCGATATGTATAAAATAAAAACCAATGAACTAAGCCGCATTGCGGTTATGGCACGCTGGGAAACAGAAAAATGGGGGGCTTATATGCCCGTGCAATATACTGCCATGCACCAAATACTGGTAGGTGCTGCCATAAAGCTTGGCCCATTACTAATGGGCTTGCACAACATCAACTGGCTGCAAAGGACCAAACTGGAGGAGCTGAACGGAGGCGGATATTTTGCGCTGCACTTTACGCCACCAATTAGAAAGCGGCATCATCAATGGGATTGCTATGATGGACCTTTTTAGTAAAGCTATACCTGCATTTTGTTGCTAAAAGAATATGTGGCAAGCCTACGAGGCTCACGACTTATGACTGACGTCTGACGACTCACCGCTCAAAATACGCCAAGCTGCCCCCTACCCAATCTTTGTCTGCATTGTAGCGCACGCCAATCATTTTGCCCTTGCTTAGGCGAGCCAGGTTGTTGGCAGGTATGGGGCGGGTGGCATTTTTTTCCCAGAAGTAAAAAATACGGATTTCTGCCTTTGCTGGTGTGCCTGGTGTTTTTATTACATCGGCATATTTCACTTTGCGTTGCAGTATCCAGTTTTGCGGGTCTTTTACAGCGGCAATATCTTCGGGCGTTACATCTATTACCACCCCTTGCCCCGCAAAAGAGAAAAGGGGTTTTAAAACATAATTTTCCAGGTCGGCAGGTATTTCCTTTACCTCGTCCAAAAAAGTGGTTTTAGGTATATAAGGGTGGTTCAAAAAAGGCAGGGTGTATTTGCTTATTTTATAAAACCATTTAGGGTGTGGCACCCATTCCACATCTAGGTCTTCTAAAAAAAGGTTGCCCTTTTCCCTCACTTCTTGGCTTTGCTGTTGAAGTTCGTCAAAAATGATACGGTTGTAAATACGTTTTATCAATGTTTTTGTGCCATTGTTCATGTAAAACAATTGGTTGCATTCTTTTATTAGCTTGGTTAAGCAGACTGTTTTTATGCCAATATATTCTTTCGTGGCATAAAAGTCTATCCTTGTTTTTTGGGTTTCAGGGAATATGTCTAGTAATATCACATGCTCTTTGGGGCAATCGTCTAAGATTATATCTGACAGCAGTTTCAGGTAGCTCTCCTTATTCAGCCCACTCAGGTATGCCGAATAATTGTCTGGTATGTCGAAGAATTTCCTAGTTACCTCATCGTGCCAAACCTGATACGCAAACAGCGACGGAAAGCCCTGCATTTCTACCAACTGTGGTTCTATTTCTCCAGCTTCATTTTCGCAAACGCCAAAATCAAAAGCAATAAAATGCGTGTATTTACTGTTGTTGGGCATTTGCAAATCGGCTGGCACTGCATTTTTGGTAAGCGCGCTAAAATTGGGCTGTGTTATTACATCCACAATGCTTTCACAAGCCTCAAGTATTTTGTCGGTAAAAATTTTGTCAACCAAAATAGGCGTTTCCGCTACCCTAAATTCTATAGTGCCTGGATATTTGCTGTCCAGTTCTTCCAAAAAAGCCGTATATTTTTCCGGTGTAAAATGGCTATTGAACCATTCCCTCAACTTAGCTACCATGTTTGTATATTTATCCGCTTGCCGAAAGTAGAAAATCCCACGCATACCCGTGGGTTAAATTAAAATTATGTAATAATAACATTATTATCAATCCCAATAAATTTGTGTTATTAAGTTTACCAGCAATATTGAAATTGCTGGTAATGAAAAATGTTAAAATACAAGTAAATAAAGATGGTTTTGCAATGAAAAAATATTTTTTTTATCGCTTTTGAATGAAAGCAGGATAAAAAGTTGTCAATTTGTAGTTGTATGCAAAGCGGCAGTGCATATTGTAAAGTAATAAAATGGAAAAAATATATCGGATATTGTTAGTGGAGGATGAACCAAAACTAAACCAGGTAATAAAAGAGGAATTAAACAGGGCAGGATACCAAACAGACGTTGCCATAAATAGCATTGAGGCAGAATCGCTTTTTAAAAGAAACAGATATTCGCTTGTTTTGCTGGATATTAACCTGCCGTACAAAAGCGGGCTTGAATTGTGCAGGGAATTTAGGGAAGCCAATAAAAAAATTCCCATCATTATGCTTACGGCCTTGGGCGAAATTGACGACAAAGTAGGGGCTTTTAACCTAGGGGCAGACGATTATATTGTAAAGCCATTCCACTTTCAGGAGTTATTTGCAAGGATAAAAGTATTCTTGAAACGTTTTGACAAGCAAACCGATGGAGTGGGGCAAATAGTAGTGGAGGATTTGATTATTAACCTAGAAACCAAAGTGGTATCAAGGGGCGACATTGCCATACCATTAACCGCCAAGGAATTTGCCTTGCTTACCTTGCTTTGCAAAAACAGGGGCAGGGTTATTTCAAAACAGGAAATAATGGAAAATGTATGGGACGTAAGCTTTGACACTGGCACTAACACAATTGAGGTATATATTAGTTTCCTCCGCAACAAGGTTGACAGGCCTTTTTCCAATAAGCTCATTTTTACAAAGGCTGGCTTTGGCTATTATGTAAAAGAATAAATACAACTTGTAGCAATGAATTTGAAATTGCGTTTCGCCCTTTTTTTTACATTCTTTGTTGCCTTAATACTTTTGGTATCGTCTGTAACTATTTATTTTTTATATAAAAATTACCGAGAGGAGGATTTTTACGTACGCCTCAAATCTCGTTGCACAGCTCTAATAGCCGATTACAAAACGATACAATCTGACAATGCTTCCCTTTTGGCCATTAAACCAGCAAGGAGAACCATGTATAAAGAACAGTTACTACTGATAAAACCACCCAATACCGTTGTTTATAGGGAAACTGATACGGTAAAGCTTTCAGTAACAGAGCCGTTGCTACAAAAAATAAAAGAAGCCAAAGAGCTACATTTTATGCAAGGCGATTTGGAGTGTATTGGTCTTTATTACGAAGACCTTGATATGTATTTGATAGGCACCGCCATAGACAGGGTGGGGCTTAGGAAACTTGCCAATTTATTTTACATATTGGCTGGCGTGTTTGGGGGTGGGTTAATCATTACAGCTATCACTGCATTTTTTGTGATGCAACAGGCTTTTAAGCCGTTGATACGCCTTGGTGCCCAGATGGAACTAACTACCACTGCAAACATGGCCGCAAGGGTGGACGAAGGCGGGGGAAAAGACGAAATAGAGCAAATTGCCCGCAACTTTAATGCCATGCTAGATCGGCTGAACAATGGTTTCGAGATGCAAAAGAGCTTTGTGCACCACGCATCCCACGAATTGCGCACACCTTTGGCTACAATGCTTTCACAAACAGAATCAGCTTTAAGCCGTGACTTGGCAAATGATGAATACAAAGCGTTGCTATATTCGCTGCAGGAAGAACAGACAGAACTAATAGAACTTACCAATTCTTTATTGCTGCTATCGCAATTTGAGAAACTAAGCTATTCCTTCAATTGGCCACTATTAAGAATAGATGAACTATTGTACGAAAGTATTGCCATGTGCAAACGGCAGTTCCCAGAAATGGAAATTGAAATATTTTTTGAGAAAATGCCAGCTGAGGAAACAGAAATGCTAGTAAAAGGGAATGATGCATTGCTAAAATCGGCATTTAGGAACCTCATTAAAAATGCTTATTTATATTCCGCTGACAAAAAAGTGAATATAGCCATCAACCCTTCGCCAGGAAAAATGGAGGTTTCTTTTATAAATAAAGGATTGCAGCTAACGCCAATGGAAATAGAAAAAATGTTTATCCCATTTTTCAGGGGCAGCAATGCATCTTTAATCAAAGGGTTTGGGCTTGGCTTGTCCATTATCAACAGGATTACCGAGATACACCGTGGCAAGTTGGTTTACAATGCCATGAAACCAGATATAAACAAATTTGCCATCAATTTTTATTTAAAACCTGAATTGGTTTAGGGGGTATTGTTTACGCCCGAATTGCATACGTCCAATCAAACCGTATTAATTTCTTTATCATTTATTTTCAAAAATCAATAAGCGAATTTAGTGATTTGGTACTACTAACCACATCGAATATACTTTTTTTGCCACAAAGGCACAAAAACACGAAGAAGCAAAAAGAAAAAGAAGGTAAAAGTTATTGACAATATAATTTTTACCTTTTTTTCTTCTTCCTTTAAAACTTTGTGCCTCTTTGAGTCTTCGTGCCTTCGTGGCAGATTAACCAAACTTACACTTGAGTAGTAACCTTTTCTATTATCACCTGTCAATTACCAATTAGCCTACATTTGCAAAATTCAAAAAAAGTATATCAGGTGGCAGTACAAGGATTAGTAACAGTAGAGCGTTTAATAGAACTAAAAGCAATAGTGGGCGAGCAATATGTGTTTGCAGATGAAGAAAACTTGCAGCATTATGGGCATGACGAAACGGAAAAACTTTTGTACCTGCCCGAAGTAGTGGTGAAACCCCGCACCCCAGAGGAAATTGCCTTCATCATGAAAATGTGCAACCAATACCTGATACCTGTTACGCCCCGTGGTGGCGGCACTGGTTTAAGTGGGGGCGCATTGCCCCAGCTTGGCGGCGTGTTGCTAAGCACAGAAAGGCTAAACACCATTATAGAGATAGACGAAAGGAATTTACAAGTAACAACAGAGCCTGGTGTAATAACCGAGGTATTGCAAAATGCGGTAAAAGAAAAAGGCTTGTTTTACCCGCCCGACCCTAGCAGCAAAGGCAGTTGCTTTATTGGTGGCAATATTGCCGAGAACAGTGGTGGCCCCAAAGCGGTTAAATATGGCGTGGTAAAGGATTATGTGCTGAACCTAGAAGTGGTATTGCCCACTGGTGATATTATCTGGACTGGCAGCAATGTTTTAAAAAACGTAACAGGCTACAACCTCACGCAGCTATTGGTAGGCAGCGAAGGTACATTGGGTATTGTAACTAAAGTGGTTTTTAAGCTTATCCCCTATCCAAAATACGATTTACTGATGCTAGTGCCTTTTAACGACTTGGAAAAAGCAAGCGAGGCCGTAAGTGCTATTTTCAGGGCCGGGTTCACTCCAAGTGCCTTGGAGCTTATAGAGATAAACGCACTGATGATTGTAAGCAAAATGGTTGAAAGCCATGCCGTGCCTGTAACGCCAGATATAGCAGCCCATTTGATTATAGAAGTGGATGGAAACAACATGGATGTGCTGATGAGCGAGATGGAACAAATAGCTGAATTAATGGTGGAATATGAAGGAGGCGAGGTATTTTTTGCAGATGATGCCCAGCAAAAAGCGGAATTATGGAAGCTACGCCGCCGTGCCGCTGAAGCCGTGAAAAGTGTTGGCTACACCATAGAAGAAGACACGGTAGTACCTAGGGCAAACCTGCCAGCATTGATAAAAGGGGTAAAAGCCTTGGGTAAAGAGCATGACTTTAATGTGGTGTGTTATGGCCATGCGGGTGATGGCAACTTGCATGTGCGCATCAACAAAGAGGGTATACCCAATAGCTTTGGTAATGAGGAAATGAACAAGACCCTGCGTGCCTTATTTGAACTGGTATATAGCCTAGGCGGCACCATTAGTGGCGAGCATGGCATTGGGTTAATACAAAAAAGCTATATGGATATTGTGTTCAAAGAGGCCAACCTGAACCTGATGAGGGGTATTAAAAAAGTGTTTGACCCTAATAATATATTGAATGCAGGCAAAATATTTGATTTAACCTAAAATTATACCAGCACAGCAGCACTTGTTTAATAAAAGTGTCAACTTTACCCTACTATACCCTTAATTATGAAAAAGATACTTTTTGCCTTGGTGCTTTTATACAGTTCTACTTATTGTTTTGCCCAGGATGAAAGCAAAGACAGCACTACTCATCATGCAAGAAAGGACGAGGAAGATGAACCAGGGTTTGACAAAAGCCGCATTTTTGCTGGGGGCGGCATTAGTTTAGGCTACGGCACAACTAACAATGGAGATTATACAACAACTACTAGTTTTAATATTGGTGCTATACCTGAAATTGGTTACTCCGTTTCAGAATTATTAGATGTTGGCATTGCTACCAGCATTAACTATTATTCTGTAAGCAATTCTCAATATACAAATACAAAACAACATACTGTAAACACAAGCCTCGGTGCATTCCTTAGGGTACACCCCTTCAACAATTTTTTTATACAGGCTATGCCTGAAATAGACTGGAGCAGCAATAAAATTATTTACAACGACCAGTCGGGCAAATACAGCTACCATTCCAACAGTTTTTTGGTAGGCATAGGGTATGGGCAAAGGATTATTGGGCAAAGTTATTTTTATACCCTGTTAATGATTGATTTGCTAAAAGAGAGGAACTCGCCTTATGTTGACTATACAGGGCAAGTGCTGCCTGTGTTACGTGGGGGCTTCAACTTTTATCCGTTTCGAAAAAGCCGATAATAGCTTCTGGCGTATCTGCTACAATAATCCTTTCCCGCCAGTTTTCATGCAAAAAGCCTTGTTCCTGCGAATGGTTTATATGAGCCAGCAAATGGTCGTAATACCCTGCCGTGTTCAGCAATATTATTTTTTTTGAGTGGATTTTCAAGGAGTTCCAAGTTACCATTTCAAACAGTTCGTCCATTGTGCCATTGCCACCGGGCAAGATAATGGCTGCATCGCACAAATCGTACATCATCCGTTTACGCACGTGCATATCGGGTACTATCCGCAAGTCGGTAATATGCTTATGCCCTTGCTCTACATTTTTTAGTAGTTCAGGTATTACGCCAATCACGTTGCCACCACCTTTCATCAGCGTGTCTGCTATTGCACCCATTATGCCAACGCTGCCGCCGCCGTATACAAGCGTGATGTTATTGGAAGCCATCCATTCGCCCAGTTGTATGGTATGATTTAGGTACAGCGAGTTGTTACCCATCCTGCTGCCGCAGAAAACAGCAATGCATTTGATTGACAATTGATCCATGATTGATAATTAGGCTGGGAATATACAAACAAAAATGTCATTAAAATTAATGAAGCCCCGTAACATTATGCAGGAAATAGCCTGAAAAAACAATCAGCACCAGCATTACCACAATAAGCAGGATTAACAGAATGCCATAAATCCTAAAGTATAGCCTAAGGCTATTAAACCCGTCATTCATAGTTATTTGATCGTTGTTTTCTATTCCTTTTGCCACGTCCCGCCCAAATGCAAATTGAAAATAGGCACAAAAAAATGTAAATGCTAATAGCGCTATTTCTGTAATAATGTTTTTATTTTTCATTAATGCCTCAATGATGGATAAGCAAGATGACAAGACAGATATCAAAGCGACAGCTTTGCCCCAATTAGCCGAAATTTTTAAATCCTGCTCTACTTTTGGGTTAATCTCCAATTTTTCAAGTCGAGAAGTGTTAATATTTTCCATCTTTTTACAAAAGGTTTGAATATTTCAAAATCGATATTATTTTAAATAATGTGAACCCAATACCTGTAATACCAGATATTATACAACAAATTTTGAGGGCTACAAAACCATTCTCCAATGCCTGTTGGTCGTTTTGTTTAATAGCCCTGCTTATTTGATTGGGGAAGCGAAGGATTTGACAAAGATAAAAACCAAAAGCCACTGTTATCAAGATAATTATTAACCAAATGACAAAAGATTTTCCCTGATAAAAAACCCTAAACTGAAGAGGGAGATATTGCAACATAGTATTAGCAAAAGCAGCAAAAAGGCATACATACAGCAGCCAAAAGCCAAATAAAATAGAATAAACAATAGCAATAAATTTTGACCATCTTGCAGATTCTTTAAGGGAGTCCTGTGCATCAAAATCAATTTCTAGCTCAAAAAGAGAAAGGGTTGTGGTTAATTCTTCCATAAACAGTAGGTTTATAGAATAAATGTATAAAAAAAATCAAAAAAACAATATTTTCTTTTCTCAATCGTTAGTTAGGAAGTAGGCAGGGCAATAAATAAACAAGTTGTACAATTTCTTTATTTAAATATTTAGGTTGTACACTTGCAGCAATAACAAAGTTTCAAAAACGGCTTTTTAAAGGTTATTGATTTTTTTAATTAATTATAGAATACATGAGAAGTGGCATAACGTGGTGGATAGTTGCATTAATAATGTTGCTGCTGGATATATATGTGTACCAGGCTATTAAAACAGTAAGCCAAGGTGCTTCCCCCCTATCAAAATCTGTTATACAGTTTGTGTATTGGGGCATATCTATTTTAATGCTCGCTAGCCTTGTGTCATTGCCTTATATACAAGCTTTGCAAACAAGCAAAATATTCCGCAATTATGTGTTTTCCATTTTGATGGGCTTATTTTTAGCGAAGCTGATTGGCTCTACCGTTTTTTTATTAGACGATATACGAAGGCTATTTACATGGATAGTGACACAATTTGCCACAACCCAGCCAAATATTGCCACAGGGGAGCATATAGCCATACCCAGATCTACTTTCCTTAGCTGGCTGGGCATGGCACTCGGTGGCACTTTGTTTGGCACATTACTGTATGGCTTTGGCAACAAATACAAATATCAAGTAAAACGCATCCCACTCATATTCCCAAGTTTGCCGCAAGCTTTCAAGGGGCTTAGGATTGTGCATATCAGCGACATACATAGTGGCAGCTTTACCAACAAAGCGGCAGTGAACCATGGCATAGACATGATTTTGAAAGAAAAGGCAGACCTGATACTTTTTACAGGCGACTTGGTAAACGACCGACACGAGGAAATGCTTGAATACACCGACATATTCAGCAGGTTAACCGCCCCCATGGGTGTTTACAGCACACTTGGAAACCATGACTATGGCGATTATGTTGCTTGGCAAAACAACACAGCCAAGAAAGAAAACCTGGAAGCACTGAAACAAATACAAAAGCAAATGGGCTGGCGGCTGCTACTGAACGAACACATTATTTTTGAACGTGGCAACGACAAAATAGCCCTGCTGGGTATAGAAAACTACGGGGCAAAAGGCCGTTTTGCCAAATATGGCAAGATGCAGGACGCACACCCAGGCACAGAAAACATTCCTTTTAAAATACTCATGAGCCACGACCCTAGCCATTGGGATGCACAAGTAACAAAAGACTATAAAGACGTAAACCTGATGCTTAGCGGCCATACACACGGGATGCAGTTTGGTATAGAGAACCCCTATTTTAAATGGAGTCCCGTGAAATGGATGTACAAGCAATGGGCTGGCCTATACGAGAATGGCTCTCAAAAACTGTATGTGAACCGTGGCTTTGGATTTATTGGCTACCCCGGCAGGGTTGGCATTATGCCCGAAATTACGGTGATTGAGCTAGTAGCTAGTAGCCAATAAACAGCTGCCCTTTACAATTTTAGCCAATGCGTCCAAATTAACAGTTTTGCCGCCGTCTTACGCATTTTTGTTACTTCTTCTTCGATTCATTAACATTTAGCCACATAAAAAAACAAATTTACACTATCTTGTTAAGACATAAAAAAAAGGCCTTTGGCATTACTGCCCACGGCCTTTTTAAGCATAAACTACACCTTTATATTTACTAGTATTAGGAAATCCACTTTATCTGTTTAGGCGACATTCCTTGAGGAAAATGTCGCCCAGTTGGATAATTTAGCTTGCCTTTAATTCAGCCCATTTAATTTTTGAGAAAAAAATATCCGTCTTTTTCCTTAATAGCATTGCAGGCCTTTCAATAAATAAATAGCTTAAAAAACCTAGTAATGCAGATACCAAGATAGATAACCCAATAAATACTAAATAATGTAACTTATTGCTAAATGCAGCATACAATAAATGTTGAATAGGGAAACTATATATATACATTCCGTAAGAAATATCGTATTTTAAATGAAATTCAAATTGTTGAAATAAATTAATAATTACTAAGGCTATTAAGAAT
The DNA here is from genome assembly GCF_046546515.1 of Parasediminibacterium schistidii. Lineage (NCBI taxonomy): Bacteria > Pseudomonadati > Bacteroidota > Chitinophagia > Chitinophagales > Chitinophagaceae > Parasediminibacterium > Parasediminibacterium schistidii. The sequence continues at coordinate 247,111 of NZ_JBKHKJ010000003.1, forward strand.
GGGGAAGCCAAATGAAACCCACCAAACTTGATTAACAATAAGGAGAAAAAAGTTATAAATAGGGAACCTTTCCAATCCAACTTAAACAAATCTGGAAATGTGTAAATTATCGAACCAGCAAAAAAAGATGGAAAAAGTTTTAACCGACTGTTAATAAGCGTCAAAAAAGTGGGACCAAACTTCACAGAGGAGTTGTAATTAATAGAAAAGAAAACCAATATTATTATAAATACAAGGAAATACAGTACCCTGTTTTTTTTGAATAATAGAAAATAGCCCAACAGTACAACCATTATATAGCAATGCATTTCTGATAGCAAACTCCAAAAACTACCATCAAGTGAGCCATTGTTTGGGGTAAATAACAATACATCCTTAATAGTCCATTGGCCTATCTGCAAAGAAAAATTATGTGTAAAGTAACCTATTGCACTTTCATTGCCCAAAAATGAATAATTGGAAATCGATCTTCCAGTTAAAATAAAAATCAACGGCCCAATCACGATACCTGTAAATATTAAACACATCCAATAACCCGGAAAAATTCTTAGTATTCGGTGACTAAAGAATACTAAACTATTTTTTGATTTATCGAAACTTGCTGTGATTAGAAATCCACTAAGTGCAAAAAAGCCCATGACAGCTATTTCACCAAGATTTGTTTGATTTTTAGAAAAATAACTAAGTGGCTCTAGGTTTTCATTATACCCACCAAGCAAAAAGCCATGCGTTATAATAACAAATATTGATAAAATGACCCTAAGTAAATCAAAACCATTTTTTCTATTTCCCATATAACTGCTTTGTGCAAATATGTAATTTTTTTTGTGGAAAAAAGAAAAAGCATAATTCTTTTTTAAGGTGCTGGCAAGCCCAATATATGTACTAATTAAACGCTCCTATTTTCCTCATTTCACTAGCATATAATTATAGTTTGATAGCCCTATAATAGGTTATTTTCTTAAATTTTCTTATAGTTCTGTAAGGTCATTTTATTAAAACTAACGATAAATTAATAATATTGGCAGCAGGAATATAAATAACTAGCGATGCTTGCACCAGTACTGCATACGCAAATCTTGAGATTTGAAAACACTGTAACGTAGTCGGGAGACTACACCAAGCCGAGCTTGTTTTTTACCCATTCGACTGCCAGTTACAAACTGGTTTGTTTAAAAGGCACGAGTGAGATGCTGTGCAGAACACTCGCAGCAGTAGAGCTTTGTAAAAAATTAGGTGAGTTGCAGTATGTTAAATTTGAGCTGTGATTATCATCGATTTCCACAAAAAAGGGTATCGCCCGCAGCCTTTGAACGTGATTTCTTTAAACCCCCTTTCCTCCAAAATTTTTGAAAGTGTTTTTGCCGACCAAAATTTTATATGCCCGCCATCCCATAGCACGGTAAAATGGTCATCCATTTTGCCCATCAAGGATAAAACAACATTTTTCAAATACCCATGATAAGGCGTAGAAACAATTAATTGCCCACTACCAGATTTTTGCAATATCCTTTTGCAAAAGTCAAAATATTCACGGGGCGAATAAAGATGTTCAATTACCTCTGTGGATATGATTGTATCAAAATGAAGGTCATTTAGCTCATTGGGAAGGTCATCGCTCGTCAAATCCTGTACAAAAAACCGACCTGGGTTTGCCCTGTTTGCGATCTCTATCCCTGAAGGGGATGCGTCTGTGCCATAAGCATCAAAGCCTTTTCCAATTAAATAATTGGTTAGCCACCCATTGCCACATCCTATGTCTAATATTTTCCTGTACTTTTTTTTAGACATAATTTCAACCACTGGTTTTAGTAAATATTGGCTAATATGATCAAACTCATCTGAATTATATCCATAGTCTTTGTATCCCGACATAGTTTTTACTGATTTTGATTTTAGGATTGCCACCAATTCGTAGAAAAGACTACGCTTTGCCAATTATTCTTTTAAAATGTAAATATAGCCTTGATTTATGTGGGGAATAGAAATTTTAGCGCTTATATACCAATGCAAATATCTGCTTAGGGAGAATGTATCGCACCACTACCTAATTAGGAATTATAAAAAAAAGCTGGGCAGCCAGCGTTTTTTATAATTACCAGTAAAAATAGCGATGCTATTACCAATACTGCATGCGCAAATGTGTATCATTTGCCACACATCGATAAAACAATGAGGCGTAAGAGAAATGATTTCCTTTTTTTCTACCCAAATAATACTGGCACGATTATTAATCTTTATTAAGGAAAGTTAAAAAAATCATGAAAAAATTACTATTTATTGTATTGGCATCTGGGTTGGCTATTTGCAGCAATGCACAAACAGAACCCACAAAAAAAGAAGCTAAAATGGCTGTGAAAGAAGACGTGAAAGACCTGCGTGCAGAAAGGAGCGAACGCAATACAAAAATTGCCCATGGGCATTTTAAAGCTGCACACCATGACCAAAAGGAAATAAATGCAGACAGGAAGAACTTGAATGCCAATAAAAAGCACCTAAAAAATAAAGGCGTGAAACATCCCATTGATGATGCAAAAGATGAAATTGATGGAAAAAAGCCATAGGGGTTAAAGAATGTTGAGTGAATACAACCGAAGCCGTTTAGGATATTATATCTTAGGCGGTTTTTTTATGGGCAAAATTCATGGTTTGTGCATTTAATCAAAATCTAACTAAAAAGCTATAATTTACGCGAACTAAAAAATCAAAAAAAAAATGATAGACTTAACGTTGATTACGACAAGCACCCATCTTGAAGGCTATAAAGTAACTAAACAATTAGGCTTGGTACGGGGAATTACCGTGCGTTCCCGGAGCATATTGGGCAATATGGCTGGAGGGTTTATGACGCTTTTCGGAGGCAAAAGTTCTATCTATACTGAATTGTGCGAAAATGCGAGGGAAGAAGCTTACCAACTTATGATACAGCATGGCAAAGAAATGGGTTGTAATGCCATCATCAATATGCGGTACGATGCCAACGAAGTGATGGATGGCGTTACGGAAGTGCTGGCTTATGGAACAGCGGTGGTGGTGGAGAAGATTTTATTGTGATTGATGCTATTTATGATACTAAAGAACTTCATAAGGATTCAAATATTACAAATTGAAGTGAATAAAATAAGTTTACCTATGAGATAATAAACTATTACATTTGTCGTACAAACCTAAGTCCAATGGCAAATACATGTTATGCTTGTTTCGATGGTGATAATGATATTCACTATTACAGATTAATGCAAGCTTGGCACGCTAATCAAAAGTTCGCTTTCACTTTTGTAAATGCTCACGATATTACCCAGGCAAGAGACACAAGTTCTGAGCAAACCATAAAACGTAGTTTAAGAACCAGATTAAATGCTAGTGATGTGTTTTTGGTTTTAATCGGGGAAAGCACAAAAAATCTTTATAGATTTGTCCGGTGGGAAATGGAAATTGCTTTAGAAATGGGCATCCCAATAATTGCTGTAAATTTAGATGGCAGTAAATCAATAAATATGGATTTATGTCCACCTATAATCAGAAATGAATTGGTTATTCATATACCATTTGGTCACAAAATAATTGATTACGCAATACAAAACTGGCCAGTATCTTATAAAAATCTTAATAGTAAAGACAAGTCTGGACCATATATTTATCCTAAAAGTATTTATGACGAACTTGGACTTTAATTATGAATTATCATTTACGGTCGTTTAAGACAAAATCTTATTGGGTATATGCGTTTTGGTCTACAGATTCCTTAAAGACATTTGTAGCTGTAGTTGCTGGCATTTGGACTTTTGTGGATATACTTGACTCATTTAAGTGCTTGGATAAAAAAACTCTCTCACTGCATTGGTTAGTTCCGTTATTTTTGATAGGCATAATTGCTGTAATTTTTACTAGGAGACCTGTAAAGAAAATCAGATACAAATCTCCAAGTCATGATTTAATAATAGAGGTTTGTATTGGCGATCTATTTAAGATACCAGGGCAAAAGATTATCAGTACTAATACAACTTTTGATACAGATATTTCTAGTGGTATTATTTCAATTAATAGTTTACAAGGGCAATTTACCCAAAAATTTTATCCAGGCGATTTGCCGAAGCTTGATAAGGAAATTGAACTAGGCCTACAAGGAATCCCTTACACAGTAATTACTAAGAAGTCTGGGAAAACCCATCGATATGAATTTGGAACGACAATCAAGTTAAAATTAGCTGACCAATACTTCTATTGGTTTGCTATGTCAGATTTGAACGAAAGTAATACTGCGACAACAACGCAAATGGATGTGAATAAATCTTTGGATGGTCTTTGGGCATTTATAGAAACCAAAGGGGAAAAGTTAGATACAGTAATCCCTTTAATAGGTTCTGGACTTGGAAGGCTTACAACAAGTAGAAAAAAATTAATTGCTTTAATAGCACAGTCATTTATAAATGCATCTGAAAAAAGAATTTTTTCTAATAAACTTACTATTGTCGTTTATCCAGGCGATATTGAAAAATCAGGGCTTAATTTATTTGAAGTTAAAGATCTTTTAGGGCATTATCTTTCGTAATTTGAGCCGACTGCATAAAAAAATTCTCTCTATCGGTATAATACTTAATCCTAAGATGAAATAAGTAGTTTTATTAATCTGAAGTCATTGATATTAAAAGGTATACTAAACATAAGATGAAAAAGTGTACTTCGACTCCAAGGGAGTCGAAGTACACTACCTGTTTGATTCCTATAAACGTAAAATTACGATGAGGATTAGTATAGATGAATTCTTTATCTACTTATACAACCCATTAAACAACAACTTGAACGTACCATAGCTCTGTGCCCGGTAGATAATTTCAGGGCCGAAAGCGTATAGCTTGCCTTTGCCAACTTTGGTTTCAAAAGCGGCAACGCCATCAAGCAAATATTCCTGCCCCCAAGCCCAGCCACTACGGAGGGGCTTGTTGGTGGCAAACCATGCTATGGGTTTTACGCTACCGTTTGCATAAGCACTTGTGCTTATTTTAAACACTGGGCTTTCGTCAAACATCATGTCTGCCTTGCTGTTCATGCCCCAAGCGGCAGGGCTGGCAGAGTCGATGCTTGCACGCAGGATAGTTCCGGGTATATAGAATTTCTCGCCGGGGAGTTTCTTTTCCTCGCCATTAATTATTTCTGTCAACGCATCTTTTACAGGAACGCCTAAGTGCATGGCAAGGTTGGTGCTGCTGCCAATGGTAACGATATTGCCCCCTGCTTCCAAAAACTTGCGCAGTGCAGGGATAGATTTTTCAGCCGTGATACGGCCAAGCGTTGGCCTTAAATCTGCTGGTATAATAGATGGCTTGGGCTGTGCCTTGCCTTTGCCCGTTGCGCCTACAGATGGAATAGCCCCTGTTGGGAAAATAATCACATCGTATTTGGAACGAAGGTCTGCCGTGTCTATCTCCTTGGCATAAATGCGGGTAATCGGGAAATGATATTGCTCCATCATGTAGCGCATCCAGCCAGAAGGCATGGAACCACCGTAAATGTCCCAAAGAGCTATGCGGGCAGGGTTTATTTTCACCAAACCAGAAGGGCGTTTGGCCAATGTGGTGGCGGTAATGCCAAGGCTGGCAGCATCTTTTTCAATAACTGCTTTTGCTTTTGGCGAAGCCGCTACATAAAAAGAACCCAAGCTGGCTTTATTGCCAGCAATAGTATCAGTAAGGCGGTAAACTTCCACGCCCGCTTCCAACAAATCGTTGGCAGTGGTAAAGGAATGGTTGCTGCGGGCATCTAATAAATAACCTTTTGCCGATCCTGTAGCAACGATGCTGCCTTGCAAGGTTTGCAGCTCGCCATAAGGCACACGTTCTGCCGTTACTTCAAAAGGTGTCAGGATACGGTCGAATTGGATACCCATTTGGTAGGCCAAAGTCCACCCTGCTGCATCGTAGGGCTTGATGGGTGGGCCACCGGGATAAAGGAAATCGTTGGGGTGGTCTTGTGGCTCAAACAAATCTATCACATGCGGCCTAAAAGCCTGGTTGGTCTTGATGATATACGAACCATCAGGATAGCTTTTGCCCTCAACCGTAAATGCGGATGTGGCTTTGTTTACTACAACACCCGTCCGTATCAAGGCATTTAAAAAACGGATAGCCGTTGGGAAATCTGGCTGGTTAGCCGGGATGATATACCCCCTTGCATCACGCAAGGCTGGGTTTTTCATTACTGTATCGTAGTATTTTGTGGCAATGGAACTGCTACTTTCCTCTGCATCAGCACTAGAGTCTGGTGCCAATGCCCCTTTCTTGGTAACTTTTGTTTCAGACTGGGCAAGCTGGTTCATTTCTGCAATCCGCTTGGGGGAGAGTGTCCAATGGTCTTGCCCGCCATTTTGGATAGAGTTTTTGCCCATACGGTAAATATTGTACAGCAACTGGTCCCGGTAGCGGGTAGCATAGTCTAACACGGCATAGTTTAACGAAACAGAATAATCGATCGACTGCCTAAAATGCCAAGCGCGGGGCGTAACGGGCAGTACAGTTGCGCTATTAGGTATCAACCTTGACGTTACCAAAGGGATAGTTGTAGGGGTTGGGCTGCCGATAATTTCTGTCAAAAGCCCAATGATATTGTGGAAATATGTAGTGGTACGCAACCCTCCATTGAACCAAGTGGAATAAACAGAACCAGCACGCTCGGTATAACCGGGCTTGTTCTCGGCATCCAAGCGGGTACTCATGGCGGCGCCCATGGCATCTAAGCCCGTGATCACCAATGGGTCGAACAAATAATTGAACGGGTCACGATAGGGCGGGCCCGCCACAACTGAACCAACTGGACCTGGCTGGTGGTGGTTGTAAATGATTTGCGGTATCCATTCTATGTACAATTGCCTGGCCATATTCTGCGATTCCTTTAGGTTCAGCATATAAAAATCACGGTTATTGTCGTGGCCTGCGTATTTTTCAAACAAGCGGGGCAAATGCAACAAAGAGCGTTTTTCAGGGTTGGTTTCGCGCATGTACCAACTGCTCATCAACTCCTGCCCATCAGGGTTAGCATGTACCATTAGTATTATTACATTGTCTAATAGTTTCATCGTTTCCGCATCGGTACGGCTTCCTAACTGCCAAGCAGTCTCTATCAACTGGTGTGCCCCCACGGTTTCGTTGGCGTGAAGGCCGCCGTCTATCCAAACAATGGCTTTGCCTTCTGCCGCAAGCGCATGTGCTTGTTCATCCGTCAGGTTTTCGGCATGAGCAAGTTGCTGGGAAATTTGCCTGTAATGCTCCAAGTTTTCTAGGTTTTTAGGCGAGGATACCACCATCATATACTGCGTGCGGCCTTCTTCAGTTTTGCCAATGTCTACCAGTTTTACCCTGCTTGACGTAGCTGCCAATTTTTTGAAATAGGCTTCTGTCTGGGTATAAGTAGCTAATTGGTAATCATCGCCTATGGCAAACCCAAAATGCTCTTTTGGGGAAGGTATGTTTTGTGCGTAGCTCCAGGTGATTGCCAGTAGGCAAAGGATTGTCAATAAATTTTTAAGTTGATATGTCTGCATCAGTAGTCTTATTGTTATAATTTAAGATAAGGGTTGTACCTATATAAGTGCTTTTTTAAGGAGAATGTAACGATAAATGGGAAAGTAATATTTAAAAGAGTATATAAAAAAATTGCAGGGTTTAAAACCTGTTACTACTCAGGTGCAAGTTTGTTTAATCTGCCACGAAGGCACGAAGACCCAAAGAGACACAAAGTTTTAAGGGAACGAAGAAGAAAGAAAAAAAGAAGAAAATTCATGTTACCAATACCTTTTTACCTGCTTTTTATTCGTGCTTCTTGTGTTTTTGTGCCTTTGTGGCTAAAAAAGCTATTCGATGTGGTGAGTAATAATCAAAACCTCTATTGGATTAGTAACCCTTTAAAGGTTGCCAAATGCATCATTCAAGCTAAAAAGGCTTATTGGGCTTATAGCATGGTTGCCAACTTTTTGAAGGTTGGCAACCTTTAGTCGCGATGAAAAATTTTTAGCCATCCAAAAATAATGGTTGAACAAGATTGGTTATCCCCCCTTATTCAAAGGATTTTTAAAGATGGGCTGTTGCCGCATTTTTGTATAAAGTTAAGGAATGTGGGAAATAAGCCAAATTATATAATCAAATAAAATTAAATGTGTATTAAAATCTATTTGTAGTAGTTTATTGACACAATAATGTTCCCTTAAAATCGTTCTTATAAATGTCCGTAATCAAAGTATCATATTAATTTATTTATGAAGATAATTTACCCATCCGCTGCTAGTTGTTATTTCATTAAGAACAAGACTATTAAAACTGCTATTTTGGCTTTTCTTTTTTTGTCCTGTACCCTTTCAGGAGCAAAAGCGCAGTATAGCACAACGCACTATATCCCCCCATCCCCTTGGTACTATTTTAATAATGCCAATGAACTAGAAATTACAACAGTTAGCACCACGCCTGTTGCGGTTACGATTAAGAGTAGCGACGGCACTGTTATTTCAAACTCGTTGACTACAGTAGCGGGTACGCCTTTGCAATACCGTTTCCCCAATGTGGGTGTTTCTGCAAATACACTAAATACTGTTTCCAATGCAAAAGGAATTATTGTAACTGCCTTATCGCCTATTGGCGTTCAGGTGCGGAATATTGCTTCTGATAATGTTACCTGTGCTGGTTCTTGCTATGGCGGCAATGTGGATTGCTCACAAAAAGGCAACTCATCATTTACTAGTTTGGGCGACCAAGGTTTGGGAACTAGTTTTAGGATTGGGTATTATGCTGCAGTAACAGGGCTTAGTTGTAATGGTGAATCTTCTGCACCAGTATATGGTGTTTTGGCAAGGGATAATGGCACAACAGTTTATTTGAACGGTACATTGCTGGCAACGCTAAATGCAGGCCAGTCATATATGTTTCAAGCTGCTATGGGTAGTGAAATTACATCTAATAACCCTATCACTGCCACTTCCGGTATGCGTATAGACAACTCTTCCGGTTGTGGCGATGGTGTTTGCAGCCAAATAATTCCAGAGGCTTATTTGGGTACTTCTTATGTTGTGGTTCGCTCAAGTGGAAACACTGGTTATGAAAAGTCGTCAATTGTTGCTTCACAGCCCAATACAACCGTAACAGTAAAAGTGAATGGAGGCTCTACTACATCTTACACGTTAGCCAAAGCGGGAGACTATATAACCATCAACAATGGTGATGGATCTACAACTTATTCAAGTTGCTATATCTCTACTTCACAACCAGTAGCTGTTTACACAGGATCTGCTTCCGGTTGTGAAATTGACATGATTGTGCAGCCGCCATTGAGTAGCTGTGCAGGTTCTTTTGATGTGCAAACTACTAAATTCGTTTCCAATACCAACACCACACTTCCTTATTTTGGCTATATATTGGTACAAAGCGATACCGCAAAAGTATATTTCAATGGAGTGGACTTAGAAACATTAACCAGCAAAAGGACATTGGTTGCAGGTTCCGGTTTTTATATTATCCAATTTACCAATACACAATTGGGCAATCCATTAGACATCCATTTCTCAGTAAATGCAAGGATTAATGTAGCCATGGTGGAATCTGGCGGAGGTTATTCCATGTCTTCCTTTATTTCTTCCATTTCAAACAGCATGCCGCCGCCAGCCGTTAGCTCCAACTGTTTGCCATCTACATTAACTGCGCAAAGTGGTTTTACCTCTTATCAATGGTACAAGGACGGGGTAATTATAGCTGGTGCAGTAAGTCAAAAATATACCCCTACTGCCACAGGCAATTATAGCGTAACTGGTACAACGCTAACTTGTGGAACTACTGCTTTATCGCCAACAGTAACTATTAATCCAAAACCAAATGCTGGTAGCGACCAAATTGTTTGTGCAGGCACGTCAACAACACTAAAAGGTACTGACCCCACTACTGCTACATGGATAGTTCAATCAAGCAACCCTACCGGTGCTACCTTGGGCAATACAACCAATGGGTTGGCTACCGTTAGCTTGTCCAATAGTGCGGTGGGTACTTATAATTTTATTTATTCTGCTGGCTGTGCCGATACTATGGCAATAGTAGTGAAAGCTACAAGCAGCTCAACTACCAATGCCAGTATTTGTGCTGGCGATTCTTATTCATTTAATGGCACTAATTATTCCACCTCAGGAACGTACACTGCTCATTTCACCAATGCTATTGGTTGCGATAGTGCGGCAAATCTAGTACTAGTGGTAAAAGCAAAATCAACATCCTCAACCATTATAAGTATTTGCCCTGGGGCAACATATACTTTTAATAGTACAACCTATAGCACCGCCGGTACTTATGTAGCCCATCTAACAAATTCGGTTGGTTGCGACAGTGCGGCTACACTTATTTTGAAAATAAAAGCTACAAGCACATCTATTACCAATATTTCAATATGCAGTGGTTCTAGCTATACCTTTAATGGCACGGCATACAGCGTTGCAGGAACATACACTGCCCATTTGGTGAATGCAGTTGGTTGCGATAGTGCAGCCACCTTGGTTTTGACCGTAAAAGCAAATTCTACTAGTACCACCAATGCAAGCATTTGTGCAGGCAGTTCTTATACCTTCAACGGCACAGCATACAGCACTGCAGGAACTTACAC